>CAZEMD010000022.1:0-13493 GCA_964513225.1 uncultured Candidatus Bathyarchaeia archaeon
GCTCCAGAAACTCAAGAGACGCAACAAGAGGTTCACCGCCAAGATCGTGGAGCTCACGAGCCGGGGCAAGAGGATACAGGAACTGGGGTGACGCCCATGGAGCCCAGCCCCGAGATGAGGCCCGTGTTCGCCTCCACCGTTTTAAAGACCCACCCCGAAGACTATCTGGTTGTGAGCGTAGACAGGGCGGAGGAGGAGACCGCCCGCACCGCCTTCACGGACCTGGAGCCGTGGGGCTCAGTCACCTACGACCACATGGAGGTCTCCGTTGTCCTCAGCGAGTCGGAGTGGAGAAGGCTTAGGGACCATTTCACGGCCTATGAGGTGGAGGGGCCTTACAAGTTGATCACGTTCGACATAGTGCTGGACCTGTCGCTGGTTGGGTTCCTCAGCGTTGTTTCGTCCGTGCTGGCGGATGAGGGGGTGAGCATATACGCGCTTTCCACGTACCTGAGGGACCATATTCTAGTGAGGAAGGCGGACGCCGGGCGGGCGGTGGCGACGCTTGAGAGGCTCATAGACAGGTGCAGGGATTACTAGTTTATTGGTAACAACCTGTATTTTTGTGGAGTGCCCCGTATAACCGGGAACCCTATGCAGACACATATCCAGTCCAAGACCCTGGCCTTCGCCGCCACCATGGCGGCCCTCGGGAACGCCCTGAGCTTCCTCTCCATCCAGTTGACGCCGTTGGTTCCCAGCATACCGCTGGGTCCCGTTACGGTGTCCCTGGCGCTGGACCTGAGTCACCTCTCCACGTTCATCGCGGCGCTGTTCGGCGGCCCCGTCGTGGGCGGCCTAACCGGCCTCCTATCTGGGCTGGTGGCGGCGTTCGAGTTCGGGTTTAGCCAAGGAAACGTCGTGACGGGTATCGGGCTCCCTCTGGGAAAGGCCATGACGGGGGTCGCAGCCGGCTACGTCTTCCAGAGGCTCTATGTTGAGGGCAGCTCGTTACGGATGGTGGCGTCCACCGCCGTCTCATACGTGCCTGAGGCTCTGCTCACGCTGGTGTTGTTCAGATACGTGCTGCCGGTGGTCGCGGGGCTACCCGCCGGTTTGGCTACCGCCATAGCGGTCCAGATAATCGTAAAGGCTTTTTTCGAGATGGTTTTGCTGGGGCTGGTCATGGTGTGGCTCACCGGTAACGCCGTTTTCGGCGACCTCGCGCGGAGGTACTTCGCCTAAAAGGGTATGAGCCTCTATTCTCATCCCCCGTGACCCGCTGCCGCTACTTCTGTTTGCCTCGTTTCTGGGTCATGATCTTGACTATGTCGCGGTGCCTCAGGGTGTAGTCCTTGGGCAGCCTGAGCCCTGTGCGGGCGTCTATGGCCAGGATGTAGTTCTCCGCGAGGCGTGTGTGGACCGTCTCGGCGAGGTCGAGGGGCGTGGCGTCGTCGGGCATGAGGTGGACGTCTGGGAGCACGTTGCCGTGGCCGTCGCTGTACTTGTCCTCGTCGCTCACGGGGTACACCATGTTTCGGCGGAGGAGCTTGAAGGCCACGGTGTTCAGCGCCTGCTGGATGCCGGTGCGCATGTACTTGTACATGACCCGCTGCTCGATGTACTCTATCGCCTTCCTCTGCTCCAGGGTGAGCCTGTCCTCGTCCACGATGGTGAACTTCTCCTGTCCGGGGGCGTACTTTATTAGGCCGCTCTGGTCCGCGCGGCGGAGGGCGAGCTCGGCCTCGGCGCTGCACGCAGCCACCAGGCCCTCGCTGTGGTAGTCGATGAGCTTCTCCAAGTTGTCCTCGGCGGTGGGCAGGTCCATCTTGTTGGCGATGAGCAGCGTAGGCTTCACAATGGGGAGGAGGCTGCCGCTGAACGCCAGCGTCTCCTCGGGCGTCCACCCGGTGAACGGCTTGTCCGTCAGCTCCGCGTCCACGAGGGCGCGGGCGACGTCGGGGACCCTGGTCTTTATCCCGGTGAGCGCCTTGGTGAGCCCCTCCTCCAGGCTTGACCTCTGGGCCTCGCGCTCTATGTGCTGCCTGTTCCTGTCCACTATGTGGCTTATCCAGAGCTCCATCTCCATCTCGATGTCCATGAAGTCCTGGACGGGGTTGCCGCTGCCCGGCCTGCTGATTTTGCCTTCCTCGTCCACGCTGCCCGACGCGTCCACAACATGAATGAGAGCGTCGGCCTGGCCTATGGCTGATAGGAACCTGTTGCCGAGGCCGCGGCCCCTCCACGCGTCCTTGAGGAGGCCGGGCACGTCGATGATCCTTATGGGTATGTAGCGCCAGCCCTCTATGCACGCGCTGTTGCTGGGGTTGTCCTCCACGCCTAGCTCCCTGCAGACGCATGTGTCGCACACGTAGGCTGTGCCGGCTCTAGGCTCCTTGGTGGTGAAGGGGTAGTTGCTTATCTCGGCGTTGAGGAGGGTGGCCGCGTTGAACAGCGTGGTCTTGCCCACGTTGGTCTTGCCGACGATGGCGAAGGTGAGCATGTTAACCCTCACTCATGGATCGGTAAGCATCCAATATGAGGGCATCGATTCCCGGCGTGAGCTGCCCAGGTCTATTCGCCGATTCGCGTCAAGGCTTCCCAGTATAAACACCACTTTTTTTGTTAGGTAAAGATAATAAAACGCTTAGAGGTACTCCTAAAGGAGAGATGGTTGGAGAATGCAAGCGGCTGGCGGCCTTTACGGCTGTGTTTCTAGCGACGGTTACCTTGGCTTATGCCACTCATCAAATTTTGTTCAGCCCTGAAGCGGTGCTCAGGAGAGAGATGGAGAACCTAAGGGATCAGGGGGTGCCTGTGGAGCGGGTGTACCGTGACGACGATTTCGGGTGCCTCGTCGTGGAGTTCATGGACATGGAGGACGAGTACGTTCAGCCTGTGAGGGAGATCGTGGGGTACGGCCAGCCTGTCCTGTTCAGGGAGCTTGAGACGCCCGAGGCTCATGTCGGCGAGCCGCCGTCTACGCCCCTAGAGGTATGCCGGGCGTACAACGCGCTGGAGGAGGGACTGGACCTTCGCGTGATCAAGGAACCGAATTTCGTTGGAGGGCTGCTTCGCCTGACGTTCATGGATGAATTGACCGAGAACGAGGTGGAGACGGTGACCGGGCTGGTGGGCGGCGGCGTCGCCATCGAGTTCCACGAGTGGGGGTGGAAGGACCGGGTACTCGTTGGCGAGCCTACCTTCGAGACCGAGAAGCTGGAGGCTGCGCTGTCCAGGCTCGAGGGGTTGCCAGAGTCCATAAGGGACGCGATTTGGGGGAACCCCAGCGTCGACAATAGGACGGGGATGCTGAAGATCAATCTGTACAGGCTCAGACGCTACTCTGGGGTCATCGACGCGGTGAGGGACGCCGTCGGCGGGGACACTCCTGTCGTGTTCTTCCTTTACCAGCACGAGCCGTATGAGGCTGAGACGTTCACCTCGCCCATCGAGGTGGTCGAGGACTACGTCGGTTTGCTGAACCTCACGGACGTGGGATACGAGATTCTCAGCTGGACGGAGGAGACCATCTGGTCGTGTGAGAAAGCGGTGGCGTCCATACACTTCGTGGTAGACGGGGAACATGTCCAGTTCGAGGAGCTGAGGCTGGAGATGCGTAACGGCACCTGGGAGGGGGGAGGCAGAGGTAGGTGGGGCACACGTTCCCCGTCCAGAGACGTAGAGATCGTCGGGTACCTATTCGACGCAGGCGTGAGCGGAGAAAGGGGGTGTCTCCACAGCGTCATGCCTGTGGTGGAGAACTTGGGGGAGGACACGGCGTACATAACGAATGTCGAGGTTGAAGTATGGAACTCCACATCGGTGATGCGGCAGTCCTACTCCACGTTCGGTGGAGGGTTCTGGGACGGGTTGATAAAGGCGAAGAGCGTTGACTCCGTGGGACCCGTGTATCCCGAATATACTTGGGTCACGGAGGACGGGCGCTCTTCTACGCTCCACCTGAGCTCCATGAGGGGGAAGACGTACACGATAACCATAACGTTGAAGGACGGAGAGGAAACCGTCTTGACGTCGGAGACCTTTACCCACGTGTTCCAAGACGATATTAACCAGGAGCCCTAGGGGCTCAGTACCTATGAGGATACCCTGTGCAGAGACAGCCTCCCCTCACAAGACTAGCTTCTATGTCTCCAGTGCATCAACTCGGTGACGTGACTCGAGGGTTTCGAGGGGCCGCTACATGTCTATTCCGGGCCTCTTGTCCTGCTCGGCCCGTTCGACCACCCTCTTTATCCGCCTCTCCCGCGTCTCGGCCCTCTTCGCCTCGTTTATATAGTGGATGTACATGAACCGCGCCGAGTTTGGGAACCCCATGAAGTTCCTGTACGCCTCGGGGCTCTTCTCCAGCGCCTTCAACAGGTCGTCGGGCATGTCGGGGGCCTCCCTGGAGGTGTACGCGTTCTCCCATCTGCCGTTCCACTTAGCCTCCATCACCGCCTCGAGCCCCGCCTCGGTCATCCTGCCCTCCTCGATGAGCCTCTCCGCCCGATCCCGGTTCCTGAGGCTCCAGACGCTCCGCGGCCTCCGCGGGCTGAACCGCTGGATGAACTCGTGGTCGTTGAGCCGCCTCATCTTGCTGTCTATCCAGCCGAAGCACATGGCCTCGTCGACGGCCTCCTCGTACCCGATGCCCTCGTTGGGCGACGCCGCCTTCTGTATCACCACCCACGCCTCGTTCACCGCGTCGTGGTTCATATGCAGCCATCTGCGCCATTCCTCACCCCCGCGGAACCGCCTAGCCCCGGTGTCACGCATCTTCTTAAACCTGTTTTTACCTGTTTTCTCGGGTAATAAGTATTAATGATATAGAATAAATGCGTTAAAAAACGGTTTTTTCGGCGTGTTTCCATGAAAAATACTTGAAACGATCGTTCCATGATGTTCTTTAGATATCTCCTGTGTATGGTACTTGCTGGTGAAATAAGAGTGTCAAATCAAGTCACAGCGTCCAAGGATGCCGTCCTATTCCCGGACGAGCTGGAGATCGTGGACGTCGTGGGTGAGAGGTTCGACGCGGGTAACTGGTTCAAATACATGTCAGACAGGCTGAAGGAAAAGCGCTCGATCTCCGAGAGTCTCGACGGCGTGAGAGACTCCAACGTTCTCCAAAAATAGTTTTTTCAGGTTTTAACCATTTTTGTATGCCTAGAACTGTTTTTGCTTCTTAGTAAATGTCACTGTGATTCATATTCAGGCTCTGAATCGTCTATCCACGATGTTCTTAAGACGCCCTATAGGGGTTAACGGGGCTATCTGAAATGGATTCAAAAGTGATCAAGGCGTCAAAGGCCGCCGTACTGTTCCCCGACGAGCTGGACATAGTGGACGTCGTGGGTGAGAGGTTCGACGCGGGTAACTGGTTCAAGTACATGTCTGACCGGCTGAAGGAGAAGCAGTCGGTCTCCGAGAGCCTTAAGAAGATGAGAGACACGCATATTCTCGAAAAGGAGAAGTAAGGCCCACCTTTTTTACAGGGTTATATCGAGTTAAATCGAAGCTACTGTGCGCCAACGCGTGTAATATGTTTCTATGGCTCATATCCCATTAATATCAGGGCTTCAGGCATGTTGACCGTATGAAGCCTCGGCACCTAGGAGCCTTCGCGGTACTCATAATCGTCGGGGTCATCGCTCTCAGCATCACCCCCCGAGGCCCAGACGGGGAGGCCCCCAACTCGGCGGTGCCTAGGCCGCCGACACTCGATCTCCCGTCGCCTTTTTCGTTGACGGATTTCGTTGAGCGCCACGACGGTGAGGAGATAAGCGTGACGGGTGACATCGCTTCCCAGTACTTTAGTAACTGCACCCTGAGGCTGCATGGATTCAGCGACGTCACCGTCGCCGGGTGCATGTTCGAAGGCTCACGGATACACGTCGTCGATTGCGTCAACGTCTCGCTTGTCGGGAACGTCTTCCATGACCACTACGTCTGGGAGGACCCGGCCGTCCTCGTCCAGGGGGTCCACGGCCTCAGGTTCACCGGCAACATGGTGGTCAACAACTCGGTGGGGATGGCGGTGCACGGGGGCTCAGACATGGAGGTATCGTTCAACGTGTTCGAGGCCAACGACCAGCACAACGCCATCATGGGTCTGGACACCGACGGGGCCGCGATCCACAACAACGTGTTCAGGTACAACTATCCCCACGCGTTGATGGTCATGAACCGGGAAGGGGACCCTGCTGTCCGCCTCGACATATACTGGAACCTCTTCGAGCTTAACATAGAGGACGCCGTCAACTTCGAGGACTTCAGGGGAGCCGCGGAGCCCACGTATGTCAGAGAGAACATCGTCAACGGCACAGGCCAGGCGGGGATCAACGTGGAGTACAACAGCTGGGGCGCCAACATAGTCATCGAGGGAAACTATATCGCCAACAACGGGCTGCTCAACGACGAGCTTCTGGACGAGGAGGGGCGGCCGACGGGGCTGTACCCCTACCACGTTCACCAGCCGGAGCCCTACTCAGAGGGGTGGAAGCACGGCGTGAAGCTGGAGGACTGCAGCGGCGTGGCTCTCGTGAACAACACCATAGTGGGTAACGCCGGCTCGGGGATCGACTGCGTCAACGCTAGGGACGTCACGATCTTCGGCAACACGGTTCAAGGAAACGGGGTGGGTATATCAGCTAGACCCTACGACGAGGGATCGCTCATCCGCGGGTTCTCCCCGTTGCTTGAGGAAGACGCGGGCGTATCGAGCCTGTCCGTCAGGGACAACGTCGTCGAAGATAATGAACGCGATTGGTACGTCGAAGAAGGTTGCAGGGTAGTCAACCAAACCGGTTGACGCCAGTATGGGCTCGGGGGACGATGTTCAAGGACGCTGGGAGCGGTAAACCTGATACAATCTACCACTTTACTCAGGGTGAGTCGTATGAATTGACGGTTTTTAATAAGAGTATTTTGATTTTCCCCGCTTTTCGCGTTTTCTGCCTTGATCCATCCGTTTAAATGAACGCGGCTGTCCTATGAGGCATGGAGTTCAACAAGCTAATACCGGAGCTGTCGGTGACCAGCGTCCAGAGGAGCCTGAGCTTCTACGTTGACACCCTCGGGTTTAGTATCGAGTACTCCAGGCCGGAGGACGGTTTCTACTTCCTGTCATGTCAGGGCTCCCAGTTAATGATCGAGGAGGCGAATAACCACTGGTCCACGGGCGAACTTGTGCACCCTTTCGGCAGGGGGATAAACCTCCAGATGGAGGTCGGCGACGTGGCGGCCCTCACTGAGAGACTCGACGAGGCCGGGGTCACCCTTTTCCGCCCCATCGCGGAGAGCTGGTATAGGGGCGAGGATACCGTGTATGGCCAGTTGGAGTTCCTCGTGCAGGACCCAGACGGATATCTGCTGAGGTTCATGCAGGACATCGGGGAGAGGGCGCCAGAGTAGTGGCTTAGGGAATGGAGAACGGACAAACGTTTCCGGCTGGGCGTTAATCTCATCTTCTTCATGGTTCAAGTGGTCCGCAGACCTTAGGCTTCGCCATGCTTGCGCGTACACTTTACTCTCAACGTTGAGGTAGCACCTTCTGGTCAGGAAGGTCCTCGGACGATACCAAAGCTTAAGTCTTAACCGAAGATATTTGATGATGCACGTAGTTACGTGCAGAAAAAAGAAAAAAAGAGATGTAAAAAAATGGCAATATTCGTAACTGGAAGAATCTTCGGAATGCTTAGTTTACTGGCGATAATGGGTGCAGTGACCTACTACATACATCGAGCGAGGGGAGGAAAAGTCTCCGAGGTGAGGAGGCTGGCCGGTATAGACGCCATCACCGAGGCCATCGGGAGGGCCGTGGAGATGGGGAGACCGGTCTTCTGCTCCCACGGAATAAGCGACATGAGAGACGCCACGTATGGCCCCCAGACGATAGCCGGGCTGAGCGTCCTCAGCTATGTGGCGACACAGTGCGTAGACCTGGGGGCGAGGCTGATCGTGCCTGTCAGGAACACGGAGGTCTGGCCCGTGGCGACCGACATCGTGGAGACGGCCTACAAGATAGCTGGACGGTCAGACGAGTTCAACATCGACGACGTAGTGTACCTTTCAAGCGACCAGTTCGGCTACTCCTCGAACTACCTGGGTATGATGATGCGGGAGAAGCCTGGGGCGAACATAATGGTTGGGGCGTACTGGGCCGAGTCCCTTCAACTAGCCGAGACGGGCAACCGCGTGGGCGCCATGCAGGTGTCCGGGACGGCTAACACACACCAGTTGGCCTTCTTCGTCGTCGCGACCGATTACTGCCTCATAGGCGAGGAGATATTCGCCGCAGGCGCGTACGTCACAGAGGACCCCGTCTTCATCTCAAGCATAGCCGGCCAGGACTTTGGGAGGATCATAGCCGTAGGGCTGATGATCCTCGGCACAATACTGTTCACGTTTGGCAGCGACGCGCTCATCAGGCTATTGGAGTGGTGATAGTGCATGTCTGAGACTCTAAGGAGAATAGAGATACCCATAGCGATAACGATCATCTGCACTCTGCTCCAGATAGTACCCTTCTACATAGAGGTCGAGCCCCTCGAAGCCTTCTCTGACACCTTCAGGAGCTGGATGATACTGGTTGCGACGTGCGCCCTCTTCTTGGGAGCGGCGTCACTGTCGTTGCTTCACTCGAAGAGGATACAGAGAAGATCCACGGGGTGGCAGTTCAGCGTGCTCACCCTTGTCTCAATGGTGGTGATACTGCTGGCTGGTCTACCCCTACCCGAGATCGGTCTCGGGGTTGATAACCCGGTGTTCGACTTCCTCTTCGCCAACATCCTGACGCCGCTGGGCGCCACGATGTACTCGATAATAGCGTTCTTCATCACGTCCGCGGCCTACAGATCGTTCAGGGCGAGAAGCACTGAAGCAACCATCGTCCTCGTATCGGGGATTCTCATGATCTGCTATAACTCGCCTTTGATGACATCCCTGTGGCCTGGCTTCATACCCGTAGGAGACTGGATTTTCAGTGTCCCCAACATGGCCACGATGAGGGCCGTCATCATAGGGTCCGCCCTCGGGGCCATCGCTCTGGCTATGAGGGTTCTACTGGGCATAGAACGCGGATACCTGAGAGGAGGGGAGGAGTAGCGTTGTCAATTCTAGAGAGGATGCAGAGCATAGACCGCAGGTACATATACCTTCTGGCCTGGTTATCGGTTCTGTTCCCCTTGATAAACCCGTTGGGCCTACCCGTCTCGATAGGAAAGTACTCTACGAATTACTACAACTACATAGATGACCTTCCCGAGGACAGCATCATACTGGTGTCCTTCGACTATGGGATAAGCGCCATGCCGGAGCTCTACCCCCTCACCGTAGCTACGTTCCACCATCTATGGAGCCACGACTTCAAGGTCATAGTGGTGGCCAGCTGGCTGCAGGGCCCCATGGTGATGGACGTGGTGTTAGATGAGATCGATCCCGTCGAGATGTACGGGAAGGTGTACGGCGAGGACTGGGTGGAGCTCGGATGGTTCGCCCAGCGTGAGGTCGGCATGGCCGCCCTCGGCAAGGACATCTGGGCCACGCTGCCCGTTGACTACATAGAGAACGAGCCGACTTCTAGCTTCCCCCTAATGCAGGACGTGAAGACGGCGGAGGACATCGACGTCATAATAAGCTTCGAGACCGGCACGCCGGGGCTCCCGGAGTGGATACGCCAATGGGAGACGCCGTATGGAACAAGGATAATTATGGGATGCATCGGCGTCATGGTTCCCGAAGTCGCTCCATACCTCCAGACGGGGCAGCTCCAGGCCCTCATACCCGGGTTGACTGCCAGCGCCGAGTACGAGCTTCTTCTGAAACGGCCGGGACTGGCGATAGCCGGAGTGGATGCGATATCGATTTCGCACCTGCTCGTCATAGTTCTCGTGATACTTGGTAACGTCGCGTACTTCCTCTCCGGGGGAAGGAGGGGTTAAGATGGCTGAACTGTTCGCGGTGTGGACGGCGGCCTTCTTCACCCTCGCCATATACTCCTTCCTGTACAAGGAGAACGCCTGGTTCCGGGTAGCCGAGGCGACCTACCTGGGCACGGCCGTCGGCTACCAAATCACTGTCAACCTCAAGTACCTGAAGGATCAGTGGGGAGGAGTATGGTCCTCCACGGCGTTCATGATGACCATGTTCGCCTTCGCCATGCTCATCGGCCTACTATGGTACTTCAGGTTCTCGAAGAAGCACTTCTACCTCTACAGGATACCCCTGGCCATCCTGGTAGGAACCGGGATAGGGCAGGCGATGCAGACGATCATCTTCGCCCAGTTCCTGAGCCAGATAAAGGGACAGATATCGACGCCCCTCTTCGTGTCAGGGGAACTAATGACGTCTTTCAACAACATACTGGTAACCATAATGGTGCCTTGTACCCTGCTCTACTTCTGGTTCACTGGGTACGGGGTCAACCGTGACACCGCCCTGATGAAGGGCATCGACAGGGTGGCGAGGTACACGATGATGGCGGGCTTCGGATCGGCGTTCGGGTACACGGTGCTCACCAGGTACTCCCTCTTCATAGGGAGATGCCAGTTCCTCCTGGGGATCACACCCAACCCCCCCGAGGCCAAGATGGCCTTCATTGTGATAACAGTCGTCTTGTTGGCGACCCTCTTCGGCTGGGACCTGTACAAGAGGCAGACGCCGTCGGTGGCTGAAGAGCTACCATAACTACTTTCCCCTTTTATTTTTTTCAGCTCGCTTGGGAGAACCATGAGAAGCCATGGATCTTGAACGGGACATAATCCACTAAACAACCTAGAAGGTAGTAAACAGTGTTTCTTGTGGCGCAGGGAGTGGGATTCGAACCCACGCTCCCGGTTGGGAACCAGTTTTCAAGACTGGCGCCGTAGTCCGCTTGGCTACCCCTGCCCAACCACCAGAATACACTGCCCACAGATAAAACTAATCGCCCATGAACCCATCGATCCTCAGCTGGTTCCCCAGCGGCGACACAACCACCGAAACCCGGGGCGCCTCCCCTGGCCTCACGTACATCTTGGCGCTGCTCTTCACCACCACCAGCTTGTCATCGGCGTACGCAACTTCGTTTAACCCGTCCAGCAGCGCCTTCTCCAGGTTGTCTAGGTCGGGCGTCGTGACCACGTAGTTCTCCTTGCGGCGGCTCTTGGGGCGGCTAAGGTAGAACCCCAGGGTCAGCGCCACGGGGCACTCGAAGGGCTCGTCGAAGTGCTTCTCCGCCTCCTCTCGCACCTGCTTCTCCCACACCATGACCTTCTTGGGCGTGTAGCTCCACGTCCTCCCGCCCTTCCTGACGGTCCTCGGCCTAGCCTTGGGGACCGGGTCGCCCTCGACCTCGAAGCTTACCCTCTGCATGGACAAGGTATACAGTGACACCCCATAATAGAGTTGTCCTAATAGAGCAACAAGACGAGAGACACGCTGATGAGGCCGGTAAGGTAGATGCCGTCGAAGGTCCCCGCGCCGCCTATGCTGGCCACCGGCGCCCCAAGCTCAGGCAGCTTCCCCAGGTTCAACATGTCGGCGCCTATGAGGGCGCCCAGGGTGCCGCCCACGTAAGCTATCTGGGCGGGGCAGCTCATGGGGCTGAACAGGTCCACAACCAGCGTCGTCAACGCCGTGGTCACCGGCGGCCCGAACATGGGCGTCGCTATCCCCAGCCCCTTCACTATCCGGGAGCTCCTGTGGGTGCTGTAAGTGACCACGGCCAGGACCGCGAGGAGCTGGATGTAGCTCAGGGCGAGGTCGGGGCTGTGCTGCGGGATTGACCAGACCAACAGGTACGCCGAGATGAGCATGGGCACCACGGCGCCGCCCAGGTTCACGGTTATGTAGGTGCGCCTCACCCCCATCTCCACCTGGGGCATCCTCCACGTCACCATCCAGAACCTGACCTCCCTGTACGTGTAGATGGGCACCCGCGCCTTCACCGTCGTCAAGGGGATGTTTATGTAGCTGCCCACCAGGCTGAGCAGAAGCACCGCCCCGTAAGCCTCGGGCGGCACCCCCAAGGCTTTCACCAGCAGGTTCCTGAAGAAGGTCGTGAAGATGGAGCCCATGAACAGGAAGAGGAGGAACAGTACCCCGAGGTAGAGGAAGCTGAATGGCCTGAAGACGAACCTGCGGGGCCCAGAAGACAACCGGTAGACGCTCCGAGGCTATCCCTACGGGGCTAACCGGAATAAGGTTTCGGTGTTACGGGTAGCGATCCCGGCTACCTCCCCCGGCTCCATACCCTTTATACCAGCCAGCGCGTGGACGGTGAGCCACACGTCAGCCGGCTCGGACCGTCTCCCCAGCCTCCTGAGATGCACCGGCGAGTCCGTCTCCACGAGGATGCGCTCCATGGGCGCCTCCGCGAGGACGGCCCGGTGCCCCTTGCTGTACTCCGCCGCGGGCGTCGCGGAGATATGGTACCCCGAGTCCAAGATGAGCCTCAGCGTGTCAAGGGGCCCGTCGTACCAGTGGAACACGGCGGCCTCCACGTCGTGGCGCCTCAGTATGTCCAGGGTGTCCCTGTACGCGGAGCGGCTGTGAACGGAGACCGGCAGCCCCGCCTCGGCGGCCACCCCAACAAGCCCCGAGCACAGCTCACGCATCCTCCCCCTAGCGTCTTCTCCCCGGGCGAAGGGGTACGAGTAGTCGAGCCCCACCTCGCCCACGAGCGCCGCCTCGGCCGCGTTCTCCCTGACGAACCTCACCGCCTCCCCGTGGTCCACTTTGAGCGCCTCGGAGGGGTGCACCCCCACGCCGGGGACCACGTAGCCCCCATACCTCTCGGCTAGCCGCAGCGCGTAGGCAGAGGACTCGACGCTGCCTCCCACGGCCACCACGGCGTCCACGCCGGCCTCCCTGGCTCGGCGTACCACCGCGTCGGCGTCGCCCAGGCCGTCCATGTGGGCGTGGGAGTCTATGACGCGCCTCAAAACAAGCACCCCGCAGGGGTCAGCTGATCTTCTCCACCCGGATGTCGAACTCGGCCCGGTTCCTGCTCCTGCTGCGGTAAGTGATCCTGTAGATCTCGTCCAGCTCGAACTCGTAGTGTCCCGCCAGCTTGAGCTTTCCCTCGCCGTAGCTGAACACCAGGGTGTTCTCGTCGGTGTGGTAGACAGCGAATATCTTCGCCTCCCAAACCTGCTCGGGGGGGTTGAAGTAGTTCACCATGGTGACCGCGAACACGACGCCGACAAGCATCAGCGCGGCCAGGAGCGCCACGCGCTCCCTGCCGTCCATCTCGCCGAGCCTCATATCAACACAATTGCCGCCGCTCCGCTAAATAAAGTTCCCTATGCCGCTAGATGACGGGGGCCAGTATGAACGCGGCGAGGCACGCCAGCGCCTCCAAGCCTATGAGGATAAGGGTCACCTGGGGCTCCGTGAAGCTACCCCTCTTCATGACGAGGTGGGTGAGGCCCCTGACCCTGTCGCCGCGGGGCTTCACGGTGCCGTCCGGCTGGAGCACCCCGTAGCTCTCGGCCTCGAACCCGGACAGCGCCTTGAGCACAGCCTCAGCGGCGTACGGGGTGAAGCAGAGTATGGCGAACTTCTCCATG
>CAZEMD010000023.1:0-13456 GCA_964513225.1 uncultured Candidatus Bathyarchaeia archaeon
CTCCTGGTGCTGGGCATCGCCTACGCCGCCAGCGTCGGCGGCATGGCCACGGTCACCGGGTCCGCCTCCAACGCCGTGGCTTCCGAGTTCCTATCCGAGATCAGGGTCTGGAGGTTCATCGACTGGATGAAGTACGGCTTGCTTGCGTTGGTGTTCGTTTTCCCGGTCACATGGTGGACGCTCTTGAAGGCGTTGAACGTCTCCTTGAAGGAGCTGGACATCGAGGCTACGCGCGGGGAGCTTGAGAACTTGGGCGGTATGCGGGGCGTGGAGAGGGAGGTTCTGGCGGTTCTCGGGGTCACCATACTCATGTGGATGGGGGGCTCCTTCATGGAGGACGCCATGGGGCTGCCGCCCACGTTTCTCGCCCCGTCCATCGTAGGGATGATCGCGGTTTCCTACATGGCGCTCCGGGGCATAATTCAGTGGGAGGACGTGAAGGGCGTCAGCTGGGGCATGTTCTTCGCCATCTCCGCCGGGCTGGCGCTGGGGGAGGCGTTGAAGAGGTCGGGGGCCACCGCCTGGCTGACGGGCATCTCGTCGTCGCTGCTCAGCGGGACGCCGTTCATCTTCGCGCTAGTCGTCGTGGTGTTCGCGTCGGCTCTCCTAACCAACGTGGTGAACAACGCCACCGTGGCGGCCGTCTTCGTGCCCATCATGATCGACCTGGCCGCAGCCGACCCCGCCTTCAACTCGGTCAAGCTGGTGCTTCCCCTCACCATGGCCACCACCTTCGGCTACGCGCTGCCCTCGGCGTCAGGGAGGATGGCGCTCATCTCGGCGACGGGCATCGTCGAGTCAAGGGACATGCTGAGGTATGGTATGATCATGACGGTGGTCAGCTCCGTGATACTCATAACCATATTCTACCTGTTAAGCGTGGTCAACCTGATATGATGGGCACGGTGATCAATGTTAATAGAAGACCCACGGGTTGAGTAAGTGTATGCGTGTCCTCGTAATCGGAGCCGGGATGGTGGGCGCCAGAGTCCTCACGCAGCTGAAGAAGAACCCCCGTATAGAGGTGGTCACCGTCGACCCCCGGGAGAGGCCCTACGCCGTCGAGCAGGGCATCATCGAGGGCGTGGACTACCACGTGGACCTCAACACGGTTGAGATCAAGGAAACGCTGAGCAAGGTGAGGCCGGACCTCGTTCTAGTGACAACCTCCAAGGAGGACATCGCGCGAGCCGGGGTCTCCGGGCTCGAGGTGCTGGTGACCGGGCTACGCAACGAGCTTGAGGCAACCGCCGAGGTACCCATAATCGCCGTGGCCCGCATAGGCGAATAAAGTTAGCCGAAGAAGCGCCCCATCACGTAGGCGCCTTGGAACATGGCGGCTATCCCGAGAAGCACAGGGATGTTACCCACCCCGAGGCTGGACAACGCCGAGCCGGGGCACTGCCCGCTGAGTCCCCAGCCGACGCCGAATATGGTGGCGCCTATGAGGGTGTTTCTGCTGAGCGTCCTTGTGCGCGGCTTGAACTCGCCGCCGAGGACTGGCTTCTTGACGAACCTTGGCACGACGTTGATGGCTACGAAGGCGACTCCTGTGCCGGCGCCCATCAGCAAGATGAGGCCGAAATCCTTCAGCTGTAGGAAGCTGAGCACGATCTCCGGCTTGGACATGCCGCCCAGCGCTAAGCCGAACCCGAATACTATGCCCCCTATGAAGAGCACGATGTTCCTGTTGTTCATGGCGCGACCCCCAGCATCAGCATCAGGTTAGCCGTTATCACGCCGACCACGATGAAGGTAATCACGGCGTAGAGAGACGTCGTTGAAAGCGAAGCTATGCCGCTTATGCCGTGACCCGAAGTGCAGCCGCTCGATAGCCTCGTGCCGAAGCCCACAAGGAAGCCACCGAGTAGGAGCCTCCACCACTGGACTGACGTGGTCCAGAAGCCGTCGGGCGAGATGGTCACCGTGTAAAGCAGCGCGCCGAGTATCACACCCGCCGCGAAGTAGAGCCGCCACTCCCTTGATTCGAGATAGGTTTTCCTGTTGAAGAAGGGCACCTTCGAGAAGTATGACAGGGTGGAGCTGAACAGGCTGCTCTGGGTGGCGTGCTGACCGGTCAGTAGGTAGACGAACGAGACGGCTAGCCCGATTACCACTCCGCCGAGTATGTAGGACGTGACTCCTAGAGGAAACATATGCGTTCAACTGAACCGAGAGGTAAAAACCTTCACCTTTTTCTAAGATTTACATGCCTGGAGGAGCCCGTTAATCATCTCTACTGCTTCTTCAAGCGGCAGGTACCCGACCATCTCGCCAACCTCGCCGCCGGAGCAGAAGACCTTCGTCGTGGGCGTCTCCTCCACCCCCAGACTCTCGGCGAGCCGCAGGTTCTCAAGGGTCTTCAGCATGTTCATCCTATAGAATCGAGCTTTTCCGCTGATGGCCTCTGGCAGCCTCTCGTAGACGGGCTTGAATCTTCTACACTGGTCGCAAGACCTGACCCAGAACTCCAAAACGGCGGCGCCATCGGAGCCTTTTACTTCGCGTTCGAACTCCTCCGCCGAGATGGCCCTGACTTCGTTCACACGTTCCCACGGTGGCCGTGAAATAAGATGGTTTCTCGTTAAAAGAAAAAGGGCTACTTGGCCACCGGGTAGCCCGCGTTCACCCAGGCGGTCATGCCGCCGAGGACGTTGAATATGTTCGTGTACCCGAGCCTTAGCAGCATGCTTGACGCGAACCCGGACCTCGTGCCGCTCTTGCATATGAGCGCCACAGGCCGGTCCCGAGGTATCTCGTCTGCGTGCTGCTCGACTAGCCCGGCGTAGACGTGTTCACAGCCCTCGATGTGCCCGCCGTTGTACTCGTCGAGGCTCCGGACGTCCACAACCACCAGGTCCTTTTCCTTTCCCATCATATCCTTCAGGTCGGCCACGGTGATGAGGTTGAGCTTCTCGGTGGGCAGCGCGTTCGTGTACCACGAAGCGATGGTGCCTGTGAGGTAGCCGCCTACGTTGTCGTAGCCCATACGGGACAGGCTCCTCGAAACGTAGTCCAGCTCGTCCTGCCCCCCGAGGACGACCAGTATGGGTTTGTCGTAGGGGAGCACCCATCCCCCCATTCCCAGCCTCGCGGTGCTTATGCTGTAAGAGCCCTTGACGTGGCCCGCCCCGAAGGAGGGCGGCGGCCTGGTGTCCATAACCACTCCTCCCGCGTCCGCCATCTCCTTGAACTCCCTGGGGGTCAACGCCCGGGGGTTTGGCCCGCAGCCGACGAAGGGCGCGCCCTCCACGTTATACTTCTCCATCATGTGGAAGTACGGGGTGTAGTGGTGGTCCTCGTTGACCTTGAGGTCGACGAACTCCTCCCGGGTCATCTGGAGCAGCGGGTTCATGAGCCGCTCCGCGCCCAGGGTGCTCACCTCGCGGTCAGCGATGCCGCCACCGCAGACGGAGCCCGAGCCGTGGGCAGGGCAGAGCACCACGTGGTCCCCCAACGGAAGCAGCTTCTCGTGGATGCTGTCGTAGAGGTTCTCGGACCACTCCCTGCGCCTCTCCGGTCCCCCGAAGTCTGTCCTCCCGGCGTCGCCGACGAACAACGTGTCGCCGGTGAAGACCATCACGACGTCGCCGCCGGTGGCGAGGTCGGTGACGGCGTATGACATGCACCCCGGGGTGTGCCCCGGCGTGTGCAGCGCCGTGACCTTCAGCTTCCCGACGCGGAACTCCTGACCATCCTTCAGCTTCTCGCCGTACATGAACTCGGGCCAGGGGCCGTGGTACACCTCGGCGCCGGTGAGGCTGGCCAGCTCCCTCGAGCCTATGACGTAGTCCTCGTTCCTGTGCGTCTCGAACACGTACTTGATCCTCATGCCCTCCCGCTTGGCGATGTCCACGTACACCTGGCAGTCCCTCTGGGGGTCCACCACCACGGCCTCGTGGCCGGACCCGACGAAGTAAGAAAGGTGAGCCACGACGCGGGACTTTATCTTCTCGAAAATCATGACGGCTGATCTTTCGTTCGGCGTTAGATAAACATTATCAACAGGCGTTCAGGAGAGAACTGGAATGACCTTCGACCTGTGGAGGCTCGCGCCTCTCTTCGCCCTATCCTTCTGCTCAGGGCTCATAGACCTCAGCCTCGGCATGGGCTACGGCTTCACCGTGACCCCGATAATGCTGCTCCTCGGCTACACCCCCGCTGAGACGGTGCCCACCGTCCTCTTCTCCTCGTTCATAGGAGGAGCCTCCAGCAGCTTCTTCAACCACCGCCAAAGGAACGCCGACTTCAACCCCGGCAGCCGAGACCTCAAGATAGCACTCATCACAGGCGGCCTCGGGGTAGTCGGCGCCGTAATCGGGGTGAACACCTCGATGAGCCTCCCGGAGAGAACCGTGGGCCTATACATAGGCTCCCTCGTGATCGCCTCGGGCGCCCTCATGCTCTACAGCAAGTCGCTGATCTCAAGCTTCTCCTGGCCAAAGATGGTGATCATAAGCATACTAGGCTCCTTCAACAAAGGCATCTCGGGAAGCGGCTTCGGCCCCATAATAACCACGGGCGCCATAATGTCCGGGCTAGACGAGAAAACCTCCGTCTCCATACAAGCCCTATCCGAGACCCTCGTGAGCCTCGTAGGCTTCGCCACATACACCGCCCTGCAGAGCCAGGTAAACATACCCATGATAGCCGCCATGTCCCTGGGAGTCACGCTGGCCTCCCCCTTCGCCGCCACCATAGTGAAAAAAGCCAGAGGAAACACCCTGAAAATAATGATCGGGATACTATCCTTCATAGTGGGGGCAAGCACCCTCATCAAATACATCTAAGAAAAAAACAGGTATGACCCGTAGGAAGATCACGACCCCCTACGAGTAAACGTTCATCCTGCGCCCCCGGACAAACCCCACCAGCCTAATCCCAGCCTCCACCGCAACCCTAACCCCCGATACAAGAGGCGCCGACACAGAGCAGACCACCGGAACCCCCGCGGCGGCCGCCTTCAACACCATCTCCCCCGACAGCCTGCCGCTGGAGGCAAGCACACACCGACCGAGATCAACGCCATCAAGCAGACACCGCCCGATCACCTTGTCGAGGGCGTTGTGCCTGCCAACGTCCTCGGCGAACGCTACCACCCCGACTCCCACAAGATAAACCAGCGCGCTGTGGGTGCCCCCCGTCTCCCTGAACACCGTGCTACGCCTGTTAAGCTCAGCCACCACGCCATGGATCAGACCCGCATCCAAGTCCTCAACGCGACGAACCCCTCCGATGGAACTGGATCTGATACCCTGAGAAGCCGCGCAGGCGGTGGTGATGAGCCGGTTTTTCCCCGCCATAACATCTGAGATGTCAACAGGGCGCATGAGAGAAACGTCAACCCTACCCTCCTGGACTCTGAGATCGGCGACATCAGTACGCGACGAGACGACGCCCTCAGTGAAGAGGTGCCCCGTCACCAGCTCCTCCAACATCCCAGGCGAAGCCACAAGAGTCCGGTAGAACTCACCGTCCACGAAAACACATACTGCAACGTCACACGCCACCGAGTCCTCCAGGGTCTCCTCCGAGCCGTCGCCACTGACCCGAGTCACCTCAACCTTCCTTACAGACATCCAGACCCACCTAGACGTGGATGCCAAGCGATAAAAGACACGCGAAGAAAGGCCAGAGTTTAATTTACGTCCAGCGGATGGAGTAACCATGCCCGACCCAATGCCTAAAGGATTCACGGAACAAGAGCTGGACTACTACTCACGGCAGATAGTCCTCAGGGAGTTCGGCCTAGAAGGCCAGAGAAAACTCAAGAAGGCGAAAGTCTGTGTCGTGGGCGCCGGGGGCCTCGGCAGCCCCATACTAATGCAGCTGGCGTCCATGGGTGTAGGCACCCTCAGGGTCATCGACAGGGACGTGGTAGAGGCCTCAAACCTGCAGAGGCAGCACCTCTATGGCATGCACCAGCTCGGCCTGCCCAAGGTAGAGGCCGCACAGGATAGGCTGCACAGTATAAACCCCTTCATCGAGGTGGAGCCCGTACCCCTCTCCATGACCAAAGGCAACGCCGAAAGACTGATCGAGGGATCGGACATAGTAGTGGACGCTCTGGACTCCATGGCCGCCCGGTACGCGGTCAACAGGGCGTGCCAGAGAACGGCGACACCCTTCGTCCATGGAGCCGTGATCATGCAGGTAGGCAACGCGTCCACCATAATACCGGGCGAGACCGCGTGTTTGGAATGCTTCCAAGGCGGCATAGAAGACGCTGACCTCCCCAGCTGCGCCGTCCAAGGCGTGCACCCATCGATCATAAGCCTCATCGCGAGCGTGCAGGTAAGCGAGACCATAAGGCTGTTACTCGGAGAGCCCCCCGTCCTCGCCAACAAGCTGCTCTTCGCGGACCTGAAGGAGCTGACCATCGAGAAGGTGCAGCTAGCCAGGGCCGAGAACTGCCGAGTGTGCAGCGGGCACCTGGGGCCGGTGGAGGCCGATCCCGGTGAGACCCACGTAGAGGAAATCTGTGGACGGGAGGGGAGAAGGGTGTGGATATTCTCGCCCGAGTACGAAATGGACATCGACCTGGTGGAAATCAACGCTAGACTGGATGATCTCGGCTACACGATCACCGCCGAGGGTAGACTGGGGACGAGCTTCAAGCATGAAAAGGTAAAAGGCAGCGTACTGGCCTCCGGCGTCACCGTCATCGAGGGCGTCAGAGACCGTGAAGCCGCAGAAAAACTAAGAGACGGGCTGTTAATATGATTGAGCCGGGTTTCCTGTTCTCCGTCGCATCTATTGGATGATGGAATACTGAAATAACCTATAACATGAAATTCCGAACGGAACCTGAGCACAACAGCATGATAGAAACCTATTTTTCTGTCTTAGCTCTGATGATCAATTCGGCCTCCCCGAAACTCTCCTCGGAGTCGGTGTCGAAGAACGTACGCAGCTCCGGATCAACAGCCATCAGCCTCTCCACTGGGATCAACGCCACATCGCCGAGGCTGAGGAATATCATCCGGACCCGCAGATCTCCTTCTCTATACAGACGCTCGGTCTCCCTGAGCCCGGTTTCAACGTGATATACCGCCGCGAGGGGCTCAATCCAGCCGTTTGGTTTCTCGAAGACAGCGCCTTCGCGGCCCTCAGCCTCGGCGAACAGCATCTCCACCGCCTCGCCGCAGACGAACGGCATGTCGCATGCGACGGCGAACGCGTACGGGTACTTACAGAATGATAGCCCAGTCATGAGGCCGACGAGGGGAGAGCCCTCAGGGTACACGTCCGTAACGATGAGCGCGCCTTCCACGGCACGCTGATAGTTTTTCTTCTGCTCTTCCGAGGCAACGACTACGATGACTTCGTCGACATGGTCACGGATATTTTCGACGATGTGGTTGACCAGAGGCTTCCCCGCTAGCAGGCGAAGACCTTTGTCCACGCCAAGCCTCCTTGATAACCCCCCAGCCAATACCACCCCGGACCTTGTCAAGACTCGCCCATCCCCCTAGTCTACAGGATTCCTCTCAATCCCTTAGGGCATTGAAGCCCAGAATTTGAACTTTGCCAGATAAGGGGATTCATGCGTATGTCACGGTCCACGAATTCAATTGGAAGCGTATCTTTCGAGTATCTCAAGTAAAGGCCTCACGAGACCCGATATGGGGCCTATGGACTCGGTGATTATCCTTATGTCGTGGACGTCTCTCTTCGATAAAGACCCGAGCACGACAACCCCTACGAGATAGATGATTAATACGAGAAGCCCGCCCGAGAATAGCTCCAGCCAAGGATTCCATGATACAAACGTTAACGAGTAGGCAGCCGCCACGAACCCAATGAAAGAGGGAATAAACGTCTTAACAGAGGCCTGATAGTCCGGGGAGAATCCGAACTTCTTCTTTATCGCCCAAAGCGAGTACAGCGTCCCGACCCTGGGGGCGAGTAGCTCCGAGACCAGAAGCCCGATCACCCCGTACCGCGGAACAAGGACTATGTTGAGCGGAAGAGTGACGAGGTTCTGGAGAAAGTTTATGTTAAGGGTAGTCTTGGTCATGTGCTGGCTGTTAAGCAGCCTCAGGTTGCTCAATGAGCCTAGGCCGGTGAAGAAGAACAATGCGAGATAGAGCTTCATGTAGAGCGGAGCCTGAGGATAAGCGCCCCCGTAAAGTATCTCGATGATCTGGGGCGACATGGCGATTATCGCCGCCACCATGGGGTACACTATGAATGAAGTGTACTTTATGGACGCCTTGTAGACATACTCAAGGTCTTCCTGCTTGTTCTCGAACTTGGAGAAAAGAGGCAGCATGGTCTGGGAGATCGGGGTAACCACGAAACCCAGGAGCGCCGAGAACCTGGTCGCGACGCTGTAGTTGCCTATGAGGTTTTTAGCTACATACTGGGAGAGCAGATACGTGTTTACGTAGGGTCTGATCCCGGCTACTAGGTTAGAGAAGAATAAGGGATAACCATACGCCATCAACATTTTCATGCCCTGCACATGGGAAAGGGTTGACTCCGATTTCTTAGTCGACTTCCAAAGCACATAGATAAACACCAGTCCAAGAACCCCGGCGAACATCATAGGGCCCGCTTCACCTAGAGCGGCTCCCACCGGCCCGTAACCCATGTAGACGAGGACTGGCCCCGTCAGGCTCTTCAGGATAGAGTAGAATATTGAGTGGTAGCTCTTCAGGGACATTCGTTCATAGCCTATAATAACCGCCCAAGACGTAGTAATGAGCGATTGACCGAGGATCGCGATGGAGAAAACCTTGACTAGCACCTCTATCGCCGGCTCATGAAAGACCTGGTTCGCAATGAAGCCCGCAGAGAGATACGTGACGAAAGAATAGAAGAAGCCAAAGGCGACGCTTATGATTACCCCCGACTCTATGAGGAGGCGCAGGTTCTCGCGCTTCTTCTCATACCGGAACTGTGAGAGGTACTTTATGAGGGCCTGATCCGTGCCGACGTTTATCAGGAGATAAGCAACACCTATGGGAGCCTGAGCTATGGAGACTACACCAAAGGTCGTGTCTCCCAAGACCCTTGATACGTAGATCATCCCCAGGGCGACTATGAGGGTCGAAGTGACCTGCCCCATGACCAGTATTAGGCTTCCCCTAGCAGATCTCTTCAGAATCTTCGAGAGCTCACGGTCCAGAGTTTTTCCCTGCCTGTTCCTCTTCAATAACGGTGATGGCTATTTTATCTTTGTCTAGTTTCTTAGACGACGTTATTATAGTTATGTTAGTTTGGTATGCTGTTTCGTATCGAATTATCATCTTCTAGTGGGATTTATTTACCAAGTTTGTCCGTTAGATGTGTATCCAATGGTTTTTCCGGTTGTTTGAGTGGTATGTATTTAATTATATGTTATTTACCCTCATATGTTGAGCGTAACGCAAGGGTTGTAGCATCATGTACGGAGACCTTTCATCCGAAGTCGTTCACTGCCCAAACTGTAACGAGGACGTACCCAAGACGCTGTACTGCCTCAACTGTGGGTACCCCCTATACAAGATAGAGCAGGAGGAGAAGGCCGAGGTTCAACCCGAAATAGAGCCCGAGGCACTCGAAGTCGTAGCCCCTGAGGAGACGGAGGTCGACATGAGTGTCGAGATTGAACAACCAGAGGAGACGTTCACATTAGAGGAAGAGGCCGAGGCACAGCCTGAGGTCATTGAACCCGAGCCTATACAGGAACCGGAGCCAGAGCCTGAGCTTGAGCCTGAACCCGAACCAGAAATGGTGCCGGAAGAAATCGAAACAACGATAAAGGTAGAGGAAGTAGTGGAAGAGGCTCCGCCTGAGCAGTTGGAGCCGGAGATCCAAGTCGTAGAAATAGTCGAGGAGCCAGAAGCCGAGCCATCGCTGGAAATGGAGACCGAGGCAGAGATCCACGTGGAAGAGGAAGAACCAGAAATTGAGCTAGGGCCAGAAGAAGCCATCGAAGAGCCCCAGGTGGAGGAGCCTAAAGTCGAGGAGGAGACTGTCATAGAGGAACCAGAGGAAGAGGCCGTCGAAGAGCCCCAAGTGGAGGAGCCAGTCATAGAGGAACCAGAGGAAGAGGCCCCGCTGCCGGAAGCCGAAGAGAAGGTTATTATGGAACCAGAGGAACCTGAAAAGACCATAGATTTCATGGAAGAGGAACCGGAGTTGATGGAAGCTATAAGGCTTGAATTCGCGCCCGACCCCCTGACCAAGGAGGTAATGGAGAACCTGGGAAAGAACATCACCCTGAAGATCAGGCTCGTGCGTCTGCTAAGAGATGGGCAGGTCAAGGAGGAGACCTTCAAGAAGCTCTTCGACAGCTACGTCGAGCAAGGACGGATCTGGGTGAGCCGCAGGGACGACTCTGTTAGAAGGTTCAAGGCGGACATCGAGAGGATGGAGGAGGCGCTGGTAAACGCGCGCAAGGACTTTGAGCTGCTTGAGATCAGGCGAAACATCGGTGACGCCGACGACGAGGAGTACAAGGTCAAAGCCCCCGCCTACAATTGGGACATCGAGCACCTCGAGGAGGAGATAAAGAACCGCAAGGGCGGCATCCTCTACGTGGGGAACCTAAGGAAACTCGTGCCTGATGAAGAGATCGTCGAGCTTGAGAAGATGGCTGACACCGACTACGCCGAACTGGATAAGATAGAGGATACATCGGCTGAGACTGTAGCGAAGATGAAGGAGACCCTCGCCGAGTCCCTCAACATCCTCAACTCGTAGCCTCTAATTTAAATAAAAACCCTATTTTCAGGTAAAAACAAGTAGATTTCACCCTTTTTTTATCTAAATATCCATGTATAATAGTGAAAAAATGGAGCCGGGGTTCAGACACGGAATAGATATTCACGTTCCACGACTCTTAAATGCGTTTGAAAGCGACCTCAATGCAGCCATGGATAAAAGACACAGATCAGTGATCGTAAAATCAGGCGACGTAGAGCTCATCGACATAGTGAGCCAAGACACAAAGGGTAACGACTACTACGGCGTAGCCTCGGACATAATAACCTCCGAACAAAACAGATCGAATAAAGCACAGGTCAAAGAATCTAAAGACACGCTGAATCGGTTGATGAATTTCCAGAAGGCTCTAAGACAGCAGGACGTAAGGGTGAGCTATACCAAAAAGTTAAACAGGATCTGATCGGTGTTCACGGCGTAGATACCGAAAAGTCCAGTTAAGCCTTAGATGGTTCTCTGTTAGGTTAGCTCATGGGTCTATGTTCGTTGTAGAATACGAATAAGGTAGAAACCAGGATTATAACGCTTAGCCCACCAAGTAAAAGGTAGCTATGGGATACCCCCGAAACCATGGGAGCCAGCAGACTGTGTATAAACGGTATTGAAACATAGACCATTACGCTGAGCAGCGCCGAGGCTAACACCATACTAATCGTCAGTATGCTCTGCTTCACGAAAACCTCTTGGACCCTGCCAGGGTTGGCCCCCCTCTCGGCGAGCTCCCGGCTGGTCTCTTTGAACCTCGACGTGAAGAACAGGGAGAGGTAGCCCACAAGTATGACGATACCTGTGAGGAACATCGTGGCCTGTCCCCGGCCTGGTTCGAGTATCTGAGGCTTTTCTATCAGATTCATCCAGTTTAGCTTGGAGAAGCTCAGCACCTCTGGGGAAATGAGCACGAGGTTTATCTCGTATATATCGATCATGTTCTCGGGTTTACCGATGGCGTAGTCGTAGATCACCACAAGGAACACTATGGCGCTTACCAGCAGCGGCACTATCTTGGTGACGTCTGCGGTGGATATGGTCAGAATGTCATACACCGCCAATACCCTGTTTATCAACTGGCTCAAGGACTCGTACAGAGAAGAAGCGAAGAAGGAGCTGATCGCGAGGTAGCTGCTCCCAACCGTGACAAGGACCTCATAACCCCTGATCAACGCGCCGTCTCTGTTCATCTCCTACCCACCTGAGCGAGGAGCACCTCGGTTATAGATTGACGCATGGGGTGCCAGTTCAAAGCCATCAAGCCCAGGCCCCTGAGCTTGTTCAGATAGGCGTTCTCCTGATACTCCAGTAGCTGGGCTGCGGTCTCGTCTCCCCTGTTTCTCACAGCCAGACCGTAGCCTGAGACGTTGACCACCATGATGTTCGGGCTCTGCCTACGCGTCTTCCTGGTGTATTTTGTGAGCTCCCTCAAGCCGGCGACGAGGCCGTCGAAGTTACGGTCATGGACGCGGGTGACTATGACAAACAGGGGGTTGGTGCCGTGGAGATGGCCCCTTACGTACCCCACCGCCTCGTTGAGGCTGTAATGCGTGGAAGCCATCTCGGTGTCCAGCATCATCCTGTGGATCCTGTATTGCTGTATCTTACCGGTCTCAGGGAATAGTAACACGCCTTTACGGATGGCCGTGGACAACGGCTCTACTGGACCGTCCCCCTCATCGAGCTCTCTGAGCCCACCTGAGAGACGCCACGTTTTGACCCCCACCCTTACACCGCCTTCGCTGTTGTATAGAGCCAGACCCAGCTTACACTGCCTGGAGAGGTAGAACTCCGAGAGGCCGAGGACGGCTTGTATGGCGTACTCGAAGCTGTTACGAAGGTCCGTGCCTAGGCTGAGCGACGTCGACGTGTCGAGGAATATGAAGACTAGGCGCCGCCCCTCCTTCTCGTACTCGTTGACCGTGGGTATATGCTGGATTCCACGGAAGTTCCTCGCCGTGGCCTTCCAGTTTATCTGTTTATAGGAGTCGCCCCAGTTGTAGTCCCTGAGCTCCTTGAAGTCGGTGGTGGGGACACCGATCTTTATCCTGGACTCAGCGGGCATGGGTATCTTGGTGAATATCTTCTGCTGGCGTATCCGCTTGATCCTCAGCGCTTTAGGTTTCACGATGAGCTCCTGACCCGTCGGGAAGACGCCTGAAAGCGTAGGGGTCATGAACATAGGGTGTCTTGACTCCCAGTTCAACTCGTCCAGCCTGTAGCTGCCCCTCCGGGGGCATTTCACCCTGTAACTCAGCTTGATATCCATCGGCTGACGATCCTTCCAGAAAACCTGGAAGTTGTTGCCTCGGATAAGCTCGAAGCTGGGCGGCAGGTCCTCCCCGAGGGTCACTAGGCCCCAACCTCCCCTGACGTGTACGGTCCTCGAGACGTCGAGCTCGTCGTCTACCTCGACGCTGATGGACTCATCAACCGGTGTTACGGATAGCCCGATCGGTCCCTCTATGAACAACGAGATTACGACGAAGAAGAGAGGTATGAGCCCGAGATAGATCAAAATCATGTTACCGGTGACCATGCCAGTCAGTATGAAGCCGAACGAGCTCAGGCTGAGCCTCAGCGGGACACCGGTAAGCAAGGCACTCTACCTACGCACGACTTCCTTGGGGGCCTCCACCTTCTCCAGCACAGAGAGCACTATGGACTCGGGGGTGACCCTGGCGTCGAGGGCGTACTCGAGCTTCATTATCATGCGGTGGGCCAGGGCTTCGACGGCGTACATCTTCACGTCGTC
>CAZEMD010000024.1:0-3377 GCA_964513225.1 uncultured Candidatus Bathyarchaeia archaeon
ATGTATATGATCTGGACAGACTCGTTCATCTTCAGAATCTTATCTGCGATGACGCAGCCGTAGGAATCCGGTAGCTTGTAGTCTAGCAGAACTAGATTGTATCTGTTCTTCTCCGCTTTCTCGAGCGCCTCCTGTCCAGTCTGAACCGTGTCGACGGTGTACCCATTCTCCTCTAATAGAATCCTGAAGAAGTAGAGTATGTCCTCGTCGTCGTCCACGATCAGTATGGCTGCTTTGCTCAATCGAATCTGGTTTTCCTGTTTTTATTGGTATAAAATGAATATGGAAAGGCAACATCATCATTGATTGAGGAAAGATAGAGTGATATCAGTTGTTTTTTATACTATTGCTAACGTCGTGGGAACTGGGACATACATGTTAAGGGGCTCTGTAATCCTTTTTATAGCGTCTATCAACGTTTCAGGGTTAATAGGCTTCATGAAGAACCTGTAAGCTCTAATACCTTTCCTGGTGATAGTGTCCTCCGCGTCAGTGTACCCACTTATGAAGATGAGGTTAAGCGAGTCATCGATCTTGAGTAGCTTCTCCGCCAACTCGTCTCCTTTCATGTCTGGAAGGATGTAATCGAGTATGGCTATAACGTAATTATTTTCCCGGACCTTGTCCAGGGCCTCTTCAGGGCTTCGCGCGCCCTCTATATTAAATCCTTCACTCTCGAAAATGTATTTAAAGCAGTCAATGATGTCATTATCATCGTCTACAATCAATATGTTACGATTAACGTGTATTTCATTCAATCTATTATCGTTGCTGAAACAAGGCTCTTTTTGAGGTATATCGATTAATACATTATATTCTTGTTTCATTCTTGTATCGTTGAAGGAATGATGCTAGATAAATATAATAAGAACATGCTGGAACAATCTGGAACATTTCATGTACAATATGTGAGGTTAAGATATTGAATACTATAGATGTTATTCTTAGTTGATTATTGGAGCTCGATCACGACGGAATGGTTTCAATCCATTTCCTGTTAATTTACGAAGGCAGCCTTCAACGTAAATATAATCCATAATTGTAGGTAAAGGTAGCAGAAGATCGATGGGAGAACATATTAAATTTATAAATCCGGTTTCGGCTGTGAAAAAGGAGCCATATGAGGCGAGCGCAGCCAGTCCTGGTAATATTTGCTTTAATGTTACTGATGCTGTCTGTTGAAAATTTAAGCGCCGGGTATACGCCAGTGGAGCTTCATTTGACGACCTTCTCGGATGGAACAACCAAGGTCGAGTATCAGGTAGAGTGCGATCCCGAGAAGCTGCGAGTAGACGTGGAGCTGTTTGGGCCACCCTTCATAAACCTGGTCATATACGATGAGGAGGGTTACCCACTCGGATCATCGACAGATGGACAGTACGTGACTGTTGACAGCTTGGGCGCATCCGAGCTACGCTTTACGTACCTTACATACAATCTGACGTTTTTCGATGACGCAATATGGTCGGTAAACGTCACCTCCCCTGTAGAGACATCCATAGTTCTTCCTAAGAGAGCCGCCTTCTTCGACATGAGCACCATCCCCACAAACATAGGCACCATAGGAGAGAAACAATACTTCCAGTTCGAGCAGGGGGAAATAGCCATCTACTACATATTAGGTCTGCCGCGGCTCGACGAGGAGGCAGAGAACTCCATAATGAAGGCCGAGTCGTATATCTCCGCTAAAGAGGCAGATGGCTACATTTTAACAGGGGCCAGGGAGCTTCTGAGCCAGGCCCAAGACTTGTTTTATGAGGGGCAGTATCTCGAAGCTAAAAACAACGCAGACGACGTGCTTGGGATAGCCGTAAGCATCCAGGAAAACGCGGACGCAGCGTTGGCGGAGATCGAAAAAGCCGAAAAAGCAGTAAGTGAAGCCGAGGCGGAGGGCAGAACAGGCGGACTTAGTGAATCAAGACTAAATCTCAATAATAGTAGGGATTATTACGATGATGGGAATTATCAGCAATCCAAGATAGCCGCCCAGCACGCCTATGAGAGCGCGATCTCATCCAAGGAAATCAACGAGTCATCGATACCTTTCATCTCCATCATAGAAATATTGGTCGTCTTGGCCATCGGGGTCTACTTTAAAAGACGATAGTCTTGACCGTGGATCAGGGGCTCTATCCAGTATTTATTACAGATACAGATTTTGAGTATATATTCAAAAAACTGATTTTTAGTAAATTTATGCACTTTTTTATCATATTTTTAGGCCTAAACAAAGGTATAAATACTAGTTATGTTATGTTTTTAGCAATATCGGTGCATGATATTGGGTAGAACGTTCCAAATCGTTCCACAGTGTTCTTCTAATAATAGGAATATGTCTAAATGTACCAGTGCACCGGCAATGAGGAATAGACTAATCGCCATGGTTCTGATACTGCTCCTAGCGGTTAGTCCGTGTGCCAAGATGGCATACGCAAGCACCGCAGCAACGGGAGCAGCTAACCAAGGCGATGAAGACAACAACAACGTAAACGACGAAGTCCATCAAGAGATTAAGGCTGCGGCAGAGGCGAGACGGGACGAACTTCTATACCTCCTGGACTTGGAGCTCCCACAACACATCATGGAAAAACTTGAGGAAGCGCTATACACCATGGAGGCGGCGGAGGAGATAGAGGATAACAGGGAGGCCACCGAACAGTACCTGTACGCATTGAAACAATTAAGGAACACTTGGCAGAAATACATCAACGAAAAACCAGAGACTGTAAAGGAGAACTTTGAAAAGATAGATGAAAGCGACAAACCTACGCCCGAGGAGACGACGCCTCCGGAGGACCTTGAGGAGGAAATCAAGGTTGCCAAGGAGAAACGCCTGGTCAAGATCCAAGAGGAAGTTAAGGAGAAAATCGTCAAAGTCAGTGAACACATCGACGAGCTGAAAGAATACCTGTCCGAAGAAGACTCTAAGGTAGTGGAGAAAGCCATAGAGAACGAGGAAAAGAAACTCGAGAAAATCATGGAAAAGGTCGATAAAGGCGAGTACGATGACGCCATCGATGAGCTTATCGAAACAGAGTTCGATATAGAGGACGACGTCGAGGAGATGGAGGACAAGGAAGCGGCCGAGACTCTGAAGAACGTGGAGAAAATCCAGTCCCAGGTTCTGAAGACGGAGGAGCAGAAACAGAAGAAGGCCGAGGAGGGGGAAGACACCTCGGAGGAAGACGATACCATAAACGAGTTCTTCAATGAAATCACTAAAATCAAGTTCGAGTTCAAACGGAAATCGGAGTTAAAGTTTGAGATGCTCAGGAGGCTAGATAGAGAAGCGAGGCGTGATAAAGATGACGACGACCACGACGAATGGTATAACATAGTTGAAGAGAAAGAAGAAGACGAGATAGAGAAGGAAGAAG
>CAZEMD010000024.1:3477-13065 GCA_964513225.1 uncultured Candidatus Bathyarchaeia archaeon
ATAAGGAAGAGAAGGAAGAAGAGAAAGAAGAAGACGAGATAGAGAAGGAAGAAGATAAGGAAGAGAAGGAAGAAGAGAAAGAAGAAGACGAGATAGAGAAGGAAGAAGAAAAGATAGAAGAAGAAATAGAGAAGATAAAAGATAAAGAAGAGAAAGAAGACGACGATGAAGACGACGAAGATTAAGAAAAAGAATATATGAAAAAAATATTTTATAACATTAACAAATAGGAAGTATATCGCTTTAATAAAATTAAATTATCAAATAAGTTTTATATTATTATTACAATTAATCTGATGTCATGGTTTCCGATGAGAATCCAGGATACATCCTCCGAGTAAGCACAGACGACTGGGTCGAACAGGTCTTCGAGATCAAAAAATACTACTCTGGGATCATGAGGAACTGGAAAAGAGGCACACCAATCCTACTGGCAAAGAAGACAGACGTAGGAGACAGCTTCCTCGGATACGGCATCACAGACAAGGTAGAGATGCTCTGGGAGATGACCCCAGAGGAAGAAAACTACTGCAGGGAGAACAACTGGAGATGCGCCCTCACGCTGAAACCCCTGATACGCTTCCAGAAGCCATACCCCATAAAAGACACGTTTCTGGCAGACGACCCGCGCAAAGGCAGCTTCCTGCACGGAGCCCTGCTCGTGGAGGGAAAGGTGGACGAGATACTCGAGCAGGCAGAGGACTACCAATAACAACAATATTATTCATCGATCACTAAAGACCCGGCAATGGGGTACATCGCGGCGGTAATAGGCAAGAGAAGGCAGGACGTAACCAGCCTCCTCAAGAGAATGCTTAGAGCCGCCGGAGGCCCCACGCCCTCTTTGTATGGCGTCGCCTCTCCGGAGACGGGTGATTTCCTTGACAGATCCCTTGACTCCATGCATAACATGGGGACACCTCTGATAGCGTACAAGTCCTCGAGTCTCGCAGCTCATCCACAACAGCCTATACTACAGCGGTCCGGTGCACTTGCCTTCGATGGTTTGTTATATGGAGCCGTTGAGCCGGACGTCATCCACGTGGCCGAGTTAATGAAAGACGGGATATCTGAGGGGATGCGTAACCTGGTCTCGGGTGGCGGTGGCGGGTTCTCAGCCGCCGCTGCTGACAGCGACAGCATTTTCCTGGCGAGAGACGTTGTGGGCACCGTCCCCCTATACTATGGTGGCGACGACGAGGTCCTAGCCGCCGCCTCAAACATGAAGGCGTTGATGGCTATAGGGGTGGAGCCTTCACCAGTAATACCTGGGACGGTGATGGAACTCACTAAACGGGGCTACGAGACCCTAGAAATGGAGAAGATCGGGCAGCCAAGGCAGACTAGGCAGTCTGAGACCCAGTGCATCGATACACTAAATGGCCTGCTGTCTGAGGTGTCCGAGGACATCGTAAGGAAAACACGGGGAGGAGCAGTCGCCTTCTCGGGGGGCATCGACAGCACCCTGGCCGCTCACTACCTGAAGGAGGCAGGCGGCGACATAGGGCTCATCTGCGTTGGCGTCGGGGACAGGCGTGAATACGGGGATGCGCTGAGAGCAGCCGAAGCCCTAGGCCTGGATGTGAACATACATCCCTTCACCAAGGACGAGCTGGAGGCCAGCCTCGACGAAGTGATACTGAGCGTGGAGGACCATAACCCCATGAGGATAGGGGTCGCCGCGCCACTTTTCTTCGCGGCGCGGCAGGCCGTGGAGGAGGGACACACCACAATATTCTCGGGTAACGGCAGCGACGAGCTCTTCGGCGGCTACCATAGGTACATGACTCAATGGCTGAAGGAGGGAGAGGAGGTGAGGGGCAGCATGTACAGAGACGTGGTGGAGTCATGGAGAAACAACTACGATAGAGACGCAAAGGTCTGTAAAGACCTGGGTGCCCGGATCGTGCTGCCCTTCGCCGACGCCAGAATAATCGAGTTCGGTCTGGGAGTCCCGACGGAGTACAAGCTCCCTTCAAGCATGGGGGAACCGAGGAAGACCATCCTCAGGAAACTGGCTAAGAAGCTCGGTTACCCAGCGGAGGTAAGCGATAGGCCGAAGAAGGCTGCCCAGTACTCGACAGGGGTCCATAAGGCGTTGGCTAGTATGGCTAAGAGCAGAGGCGAGAGCCTTCCCGTATTCCTGAAGAGAAAATACGAGGAGCTGTTCAGCTATGGAGTCCAAGGCTAGCGCCGTTCTTGAAAAACTGGTCGATGCTTACCCGAAAATGTTGGAGAACCCTTCCAGAAGCGATCCGTTCCACACGCTCATCGGATGCATCCTCTCCCAGCGTACAAGAGACAGCAACTCCGAGAAGGCAGCCGAAACGCTCTTCTCACAAGCCTCGACTCCAGGCGACATAACCAGGCTAGACCGAGAGGAGCTCCATGATCTCATACGATGCTCGGGATTCTACCGTCAAAAAGCCAGGTACATCAGGGAAACCTGCAGAGAATTGATGGAGCGTCACGACGGCGTTGTACCAAATGAAAAAGATACGCTCCTAACGCTCCCAGGCGTGGGCCCAAAAACGGCGGACATAGTGCTGTCACACTGCTTCGACGAGGCAGTGATACCGGTCGACGTCCACGTCTCCAGGGTCTCGAGGCGGCTTGGCCTAGCGCCGAAGGGAGCCAGCCCCGAGGAGGTCCAGCGCTCGCTTCACAGGCTCATACCACCGGATAAATACCTGTTCTATGATCGCTCGATTGTGCGACTGGGGAAGGAATATTGTAGGAAGTCAAACCCCCTATGCGGTGAATGCCCGCTCAGGGGTTGTTGTGAATACGGTAAGCCTAGCACAGGGATATGACGCCCTTGGCTAGGTCGTCGCAGAACTCCGCGAGGTGGTCGAACTCGTATCCTATTATCTCCTCTATCTGGGGGTTCACCGTCTTCAGGTCCACGTCTTTCTCGGGGATTATCTGGGCCGATACCACGGTGGGCTCGTTTATGGGGAGCCCGATCCTGCTCAGAAGCCATACGTAAGTCTCCCTGACGCCGGGAACGTCGGCTATTATCCTGTCGGCTATCCGGTAGCACAGCGCGTTGTATATCTTGCCCACGTGGCTCACGGGGTTCTTGCCTGCCGCTGCCTCGCTGCTCATGGGCCTGTTCAACGGTATCACGCCCACCACGTTGTTGCCGCGCCCCACCTGGCCGCTGTCCCCCGCCTCCGCGCTTGTACCCGTGACGGTCAGGTAGAGGCCGTCTATGCCGCGCCCTTTTACGTCCAAGGCGTTGAAGTCTATGGATACCTCGTCGAAGACATGCCTCTCGTTGATGAACTCGGTGACGGCGTCGTATATCTCGCCCCGCTTCCTGAAGTAGTCGCCCTCTCCTTCGATGAACCTGTCCACGAAGGCCATGGCGACGGTGATGTTCAGATCGTTTTTGTTGCGGAGCCCCATGAGCTTTATGTCCTCCCCGGACTCGGGGTGGCTCCTCTTGAACGCCTTGGAGTTCAGGTGGTGCTCCAGCTCCATGATTATCTTCTCGGTCCTCGTGAACGGGGCGTACCCCACGGCCGCCGAGGTGTCGTTGGCGCCGAGGAACTCTCCCCTCCTCTCGAATATGTCCTGCAGCGCGATGGACCCCGGCTTGATCTGGCTCTGATACCTCACGTGCCTCTCGGGGTCAACGAAGCGCAGGTTCTCCCTCAGCCAGTCCTTGGCGCTTCTCTCGGCGATCTCGTCCACAGGTATCTCCTCGTCGCCGACCTTGAACGTGGCCCGGTCGCCGAAGACGAAGAGCATGGGCTCAACCACCTCGCCTCCCCCGAAGCTGGGGGCGGCCACCCCCGCGGCCAGGAGGCTCTTGTCCACGTTGTGGTGCAGGACCACGTCGAACTTCTTCATATACTCCTTTGAGAGCTCTATGGAGATCTGGTTCATGACCGAGTCGCACATGGTGTCCGGGTGCCCCAGCCCCTTCCTCTCACATATCTCCAGGGGCTGATCCTCCAGAGCCACGCGGCCCAACATGTTGATAAATACATTCTTCAAGTTATTCACCGAATCTGATAGACTACGTTGAAGAAGATACTATCCATAATTTATAACGATTTTTATAATCACAAATGTGTAAGGTAAAAATGATTTTAATATGTGAGGAAATAAAATGACTAAGAAGAATAAATATATTATTTTTGGAATACCTCTTGACCGAGTATAAAACCCGCAGGAATAGAACACGCGTAAAACCCAGATACGTGACACCTTGATGAAACTAGAGGCGGAGAACAAGACGATGCTCCCGTAGTTTTCATCGGGGAAAAGATGACGCTGAGAAGCTTAACACCTGGAAATAATGTGGTTAACTCACACCAACATTGGAGAAAAGAATAATAACATAACAACCTGCTATGTATTACTGAGGATATGCATGGACGATAAAAGCCTCGGCTACACCATCATGGCCGTCACCGCTGTCGTAATGTTAGCTTACTTCGTGTGGGCGTTCCCAGGAGTCATTGCGACTCTACCTTATAGCGAGTGGGCGTTCAAGCTGCCCGTGATCGCCGCTGTGTACATGATCCTGTTCATCATACTCTGGATCGGTTACACCATGGCCACTACTCCGCCGCCCGTTCCTCTGGATACGCCTCTGGATCTCGACAACGAGTTCGATCTGGATGACGACGAAGAGGAAGAAGTGAGCGAAGAGTAGCCACTTTATATTAAATACAGATCAGGTATATTGAACGTTTTTGTTAATCCCATGTAACTGAATTCCGTGGTATTATATATCCATTACAACATTAAATACCGAAGCATTTCAAGAAAGGATTAAAACACATTACAAATACGTTACATATTTACGTTTCTATATTAAAAAAGTGTACACAACTCATAGACACCCGTCTATATCACATATACGCGGGTAGCCCATTTTGAAGACGGCGTGGCCAGATGATCAACCATTACTATGGCTCATACCAGCTTCAGCGGTCTCATTGTTCACGTTGATAGGATTAGTAAACATGTTCCTGGATATACTTCCAGCGAGGCTAGCAACCATATTCATGCTTCTTTGCTCCGCCACGATGGGAACCGCGATATCGGCCTACATCACCGAGCTCAACAGAGGCAGAGAGAAGATAGTTGAATACACCATGTGGGCTACCCTCCTATTAGGAGCGATCATATTCTACATAGCCGAAGGTTTCCTGTCGGGCACCTTCAGTCCCGGGGTAAGGACCGCGCAGATGCCCGTGATAGGAAACACCTTGTCGACTCTGACGTTAACCATAGTTCCGGCGCTGATAACCGGCTCCATCTGCGGGGGGGTGGCGTGCCTCATACCCGAGATAGTCGAAGAGCAGCTGCCGCCTAACCCCAAGGCTCTCCCCAAGATAACCCCTGACAAGTGGCCGGGCTACGAGAAGCACTGCCTCAAGTGTGGGCACGTGATGCCCTTCGACTCAATATACTGCTCTTTCTGCGGGGCGACGCTGAGGCGGGAGAGGGCGCCCGAGGTGAAGTTCTGCAGGTACTGTGGGAACAGGATACACTTCATCGGCGAGTTCTGCCCGGACTGCGGCAGGGAGATAAACCTGATCTCGAAGCCCAAGGTCTACGTCTCAGAGTGACTAGTGGATCAACATATCGACGCGCACCTTGTAGACGTGGGGGCTGTAGAGCGACACCTTTTCGCCTCCGATGAACTCGGCTCCTCTCCCCTCCTCATCGGCCGCCTCAGAGACGAGCCTCTGGGCCTCGCCGAAAAGATCGTCTTCAGGCGCCCAATGGTAGAACTGGAGCACCCCGCCGGGTTTGACCATGGGTATGGCGACGTCTAAGAACATGTGGGCGCCCTTGGGGAGGGGCATCATGACGCGGTCAAACACCGTGTTCAGAGAGGGACAGACTTCGCGGACGTCACCCAAGATGGGCTTAACGCGGTCGGCCACCTTGTTCAGCCTGACGTTCTCTACCGCGTAACGATGGGCCTCGGGGTTGATCTCAACTGCCGTCACCGTGACGTCTGGATGTCTCTTGGCGACGCATATGGCGATGGGTGAGACTCCGCTGAACATTACCAGGACGTCTTCGCAGGGCTGCACCATCTCCACGATGCGCTCCCTCTCCGTGCTTTCCCTCGTCGAGAAATACGTTACCCGGGGGTCGAGCTTGAACCTGCATCCAGACTCCTTGTGGATAACTTCGGTGTCGGGGTCCCCGGCGATGAGCCGCAGCGACCTCAGCCGGTACTCGCCTTCCCGCCCAGAGTCTTTACTCAGAACGCTCCTGACGTTCCCGTGGACAGCCTGTATGGCCTCAGCTATCTCCTTCTCATATGATTCAAGTTCCTCCGGGATCTCTATTACTGCTACCGCCCCGTCTCTAGAGCCCAATATATCGAATGAGCTGGGAGTGCTCGAAAGGAGATCCTCAGGAACCTTGTCCTTTAGGTGTTGCCTTATGGTGTTACTCAAGCCTTCTCAGCTTCACGCTAGAAGATAGACCGTTCACCAATCTTCCTAGCTAGTTTTCCCCTTGGCTTTATCTCGTCTTTAAGGATGTCCTCTGGCCTCAGATCATCCCTCGTCTTACGTTTCACCGTCAGACCGCACACACCGTTGTCTAGTAGTTGGCGTTTAACGCACACGGCGTATGTACAGCCCTTCGGGTCGCATGGTTCACCGGTCCAGTTACACCAAGGGGTCTTGCCCCTGAAAGTCAAGGCCCTTTTAGTGCACTTGAATTCCCTGCATTTTGGGTAACACAGTTTAGATTCAGACAAAATGCTAAACTCCTAAAAAGCTATTACTGGTTCTTGTTATCGTACCTACCAGTTCAATTTAAACTTTATTGAACCCTCTACACATCATTCCTTCGTTTCGGTACGTTAAATAAAAGTAAACACTACATCTACATTCTGTAAACTTTAAAGAAAACGTAACAAATCACTGTTTTTACGTTTTAATATAAACTTGATTGCTATACCAGAAAACTTTATAATCTAAAATAGCTGGAACAGCCAGCCGAAACATACCTAGGATGAATCGTTAGCTATGGATAGGGGAAGAATACTTGTCGTGGATGACGACGACATGATACTCGAGTCTCTGGTCAGCATACTAGAGAGCGAAGGCTACATAGCATCCACAGCTAGAACAGGCTTGGAGGCGATCGCCAAGACAGAGAAAGAGTTCTTCAACGCGATGCTTGTAGACATCCATCTTCCCGACATGACGGGCATAGATGTGATCTCTCGGGTAAGCGAGACCACCCCGAGGATGAAGAAGCTCATCCTCACGGGCTTCCCGGAGACCCACACGGCGATTGATGCAGTGAACAGAAAAGCCGACGCATACCTGGTTAAACCATTCGACCCCGAGATTCTGCTAGAACTCATCGAGCGGAACCTTAAGCAACAGGAGGAGGAGCTCAAATACGCGCAGGAGAAGGTGCTTGACTACATTAGAACCAGGGTAAAGCAACTAGACGAAGCCGAGAACGCTGAGATAAAGGGTGCTACCTGATGGCAGCGGAGACCATCCGGTTTGATCAGGACATCGCCTATGAGCTTGATAATAGAGTAGACGAGTTCAACGAGAAACTCGTTGAGTCTATAGAGGAGGTTTTGAGCTTCAGCAAAGTAGTTCTGAACTTCCTCGAGCTAAACACCGCTTTCAAGAGAGGGGAGATCGTGAAAAACCCCGGGGTTTTCTCGACAGAGCTGGAGGGTCTCTTCGGTGACAGCGCCAACGGCATCGAGGAGCTCATCGTTGAGAGGTTCTACTCGAAGATTAAAATGAAGTACGTAAGAAGCAGAGAGAAGAGTTTTTCTGATTACATTAGTGAAGCCTTAAACTCGTATATATAATTGTGAATTATTTTGTGAACATAATTTTGACACAGTTATTATGTATTTTATTGGTATAGCATACGAGAATCTTTTTATATAGTATATTTAATAGGACCAACAACGAGTTTATAGAAGTCACGACAACGTGCTTCTATTAACTAGGCTGAAGGAATGTCAATTGCCCCAGAAGAGAGGTACACCTAAAACCGTGCTCTTGGCGACGAGGGTCACGCCTAGGATCCGTGATATCGTGGTTCAGATGGCTCATCGGGAGGGCCTGAACGTTTCGGAGTGGCTTCGTAACCTCATCATAGGTGAGCTTAAACGAAACGAGGCGTTACCCACGCTTTTACGTTCCCCCGACTTTCGGCTGGAGCTAGACGAGGATGAGTGAACGCATATCGACGGGTAACGAGCACCTCGACACTAGAGAGTGACGTAAAGAATATCAGGGTCAGAATATGTGACATCAACGTTTTCAAATCTACAATCCGATTCCACAGGCTCCTCGTCGCAGAAAATGATCTCCGTTTTATCCGGTTTATAGAAGATGAAAGAAAATAACCATAAAGCCAATCCTAAGGCAATGGGAATATGTAGAAAGCTGCGGAACGATTTACCCAAGTCAACTTTTTTTTATGACATACGAGATTTCACTGTTTCGAATTAATGGTGTGAATTTTCCATCTAGAAATCGAAGTCGAATTCCTCGTCTTCCTCGGCCTCTCCCTCAGGCATCTCCTCTGCCTCCTCACCTTTGCCTCCGAGGTAGCCGCGTTTCCGCGCCAAGTACAGCCCCCCGCCTATGGAGCCCCCGAGGGCGGCGCCGACGCCGTAAACGTAGGGGGGCTTGAACATGGTGGTCTGGAGGTCGCCCAGCCGTTTAGCGATAGTGGGTCTCCCCACCTCCAAGTGCTCGAAGGCACTTCTGCTGCCCGCCGTGTATATGCCGTCAGGCTTCACCTCCGCCTGCAGGGTCCAGTCCCCAGAAACCTCCGGCGTGAAAACCGTGAGATACCCTCCGTCGCTCCTCGTGATCGTCAGCAGCGTCGTCTGGTTTCCGCCGCATTTGGCGTATATGTAGACCTCATACCCGGCCCGTGCCTCGCTGAAGGCTCCTGTCAGGTTGACGCTGCTGCCGAGCCCTATCTCGGTGGCGCTCAGGTTCAGCGAAAGGGAGGTAGGCTTCCGCTCCACACGGAAGGTCTCCTTGTTAGAGGAGGCTGGGCGGTAAGATAGGTCTCCAGCGAAAACGGCCTCCGCCGTCCATTTGCCCAGGTTGTTGGGCATGAACACGTGGCTGAAAGCCCCCTCGGCGTCGGTGTCTAGATTATAGCTATTGGCTTTGTCTCCCAGGGTATACTTTACCTTGACCTTACCGGGCTGTGACAGCGTGCCTGTGAGACTGACCGTCTCTCCGCCCAGTATCTTCGACTCTTCGACGGCTATGGAGATGTCTGAGCTCGTCCTCACGCCGACGCTGCCGGACAGCTTGGCTGTGTTCCCCATGACGTCCGTGGCCTCCCATTGGTAGTCTATCACGGTGCCCCCGTCCTGGCCAGGGATCGTACCATTGTACTCGTCCGTCTTCGAGGTGTAGGGCGCCATGCTCCACGTCTTGCCTCCGTCCACGGAGTAGTGTAGGTCCACCTGGGTGATCTCCGAGTCGTCCTCGATCCTGCATTTGACCACGGCGTCGGTGTCTCCCTCTATGTCCACGGGAGACCCGGCGTCGGTGATTACCGGCTTGGTGAAGTCGGTCTGTACCATGAACC
>CAZEMD010000025.1:0-12805 GCA_964513225.1 uncultured Candidatus Bathyarchaeia archaeon
ATAATTAACCATAGTACAATGCTTAGTAAAAAGGTAACTATAAAAGACATGAATTTTAGTTATTCAATTTTTCTTAGACCCAAGCTTTTTATCATAGACTCATTATCAGGGTCTATAACTAAAATGTCATCAAATTCTTTTATTAAATCATTAGAAACTAATGTATCTCTAAAAATAACACCAAAGATATTCTTACCTGTTCTATCTTTAACTGATTTAATTATTGGATGAAAATCCCTATCACCACAAACAACAATCGCCACATCATAATGATTATCTAACCCCTTGGTAAGTAAGTCAAGAGTCATAAGACCATCAACACCTTTTTGACGAGGTGGATCTGAATCTGCTAAATAACCCAATTTAACTTCATGTCTTCTCAAACGATCGATTTCATCAAATAGTAATCGATTGTTTTCATATTTTTCTAACTTTTTCTCCTTTTCTTTAATCATATCATAGTCAAAATTTGCATCATAATAATATGTTCTGACATGTTCACCTAAAAAGGGCATTCTATCTCTAATTAAACGCTTATTAATTTCAGTGCAAAAACGTTGACAATCCCATTCAGGCTTCATACTAGAAATCTTTAAACCATTTCTAAGATAGCCACCATCTATGAAAATCATAAACCTGCGATATTCATTCAAATTAATCACTCCTTATTACTTTGTATAAGAATATAAAACTAAAGTTATCCGAAGTATCTGCCTAGGCTTGTCTGCTGGGGCCTGCCCACGAGGGCGTCGAAGCTCATGTCCAGCGCGTCCAGCAGCTGCTCGAACGTCCCCTCAAGGTACTCCTCGTACTTGTTCACGTCCACGTCCCGCGGCTTCGCCACCACCGCCGGCAGCACATCGCGTTCGAGAGGAAGGCTCATTAAAACCAATTGATACTCTGGGCGGCGCCTAAAGCTGGGGCACTATCTATTTTAGGGTTGTAATCCCGTTATTCTTTGCCAACGATTCCACGTAACTCGATCAAAAGGTTCTCGATGAATCTATCAAACTCCGGTGGCGTTGTATCGATGAACAGGCTCCTCTCGAACGGGCTCTCGATCACGGCGTCTTCCATCCTGATCGCCTCCCTGTTGGCCTCGAAGTTCCTTCGGTATTTTCTGTAGTAAAAAGAAGCCCTCGTCTTGCGCGCACTCTCGTCAGCCAACGCCGAGACCCTGTACCCGTGGCTATCAAGAACATACAGGTCGTAGAAGTCGCGTAGCTTCTGAGCCCTCCTCGTCAGTATGGCCCGAACCTTCTCGCAGAGGATCTCCCGCTCGTCGTACGCCTCGACCTCAAAGGGCATGTAATGAGCCAGGTGTTCCTCGAAGTACGCCTTCTCGTCCCTCCTCAGGTCGACGCCGTCCAGCAACGTCTTCACCGTCCTCCTCTTGGCATTAAACAGCATCTCCTCGACGAAGTTGATCTGGACCTTCACGAACTCGTTTCCCTTCCACAGCTTGAACGTGACCATCCTCTTGCCGCCGCCGAACTCGAAGTACCGCTTGTCACTCCGATCGTTCTCGAAGTCGAGACCAATCCGACTCGAAACATCCTCTAAAACCTGGCCGAAAGCCACGACCTCTGCCCTGAGTCGCCTCTGCAACTCCTTACCGCCAACGTTAAAGTGAGCTTGATCCTTCCACGTAAAATCCAGATCCACGCTGAACCTGTAATAGCCAAAATAGCACTTCACGAGGCAGCTCCCGCCCTTGAACGCGTACTTCCCCTCAAACCCAGGTGAGTCGCATAACGCCTTCAGGAGCCTGTGTAACAATATGTCCTGCTCGACGAGACTAGGCTTGGCTACGCCTGACTTCACCGCAACGAACTCGACGAACTCAGACAAGTCCGGCATTCTCCGCCACCCTCCCCACACTCAGCGGATACGCATTAAGATATTCACCGACCTTCTCATGATCAGCGTATTTCGCGTACTCCTCAACGGACAGAGCTATCCTGCCCTCTGGGACGGACCTGTATCTTGACAGGTAGATCATGTCTAGGAGCGTCTTCTCTAGATCGGAGTAGCGCACCCCGTTCTCGGCGACTATGCCGAACACGGTGAGTTTCGGGGTTATCTTGATGAACTTGACCCTCGACTTGGCGATCCGTATCTCCTTGTTCCTGTAGATCTGATCGTTGACCACGAAGACCGTGTCCGAGTACTCGTGAGTCGCGCCGTTCATCCTGAGGGCGGTGTTCAAGCCAAAATACCAGTTGACTCCAAGCACCCCCAAGCCCAGCGATATGACCCTGTGCGCGTCGATGGCTTTCTCGTTCGAAAACTCATCCAGCGTCTTGACGTAGTAGAGCCCGCGTAGTATCCTGACGAGATAGCCGTAGGATATCATGTAGTTTACAGTGTTCACTGTGACTGCGTCGAACTTCCTACAGGCGTCCTCGATGACTTTCCGCTTCACAGCCTTTCCGCCGTAGCTGGACGTGATGTATCCTGTCAGGCTTTTCATGGTAGTTATTCATGTAACAAAATATAAATATCTTATTGTTTGTTACATAAATACGAATCAATGAACCATGAGATGGCAAAGTAGAGCTTCAACTTGAAATACCGAACGCTCTCAATGCATTATCTCCCTGGCCCGTAATATCCGGCACACTCCGCCTTCTAGCTCCGATCCCGACATCCGTACATCGAGTCATCGTAATACATTTAACCGAAAAAAATCAGCCGAAGAATCTGCCTAGGCTTGTCTGCTGGGGCCTGCCCACGAGGGCGTCGAAGCTCATGTCCAGCGCGTCCAGCAGCTGCTCGAACGTCCCCTCAAGGTACTCCTCGTACTTGTTCACGTCCACGTCCCGCGGCTTCGCCACTATCGCCGGCAGCACGTCGTCCCTGGTCACCACGTAGCTGATGATGTCCCCCTCCACGATCTCGTGGCCCAGCTCCACAAGCATCCGCGCCGCCTTCACGTGCTGCGGGTTGGTCTCGTACCTGCTCAGGTCCTTCCCCAGCTGCATCTGGAAAGCCACCTCCTCTATATCGAACTCCCGCTCCTTCAGCCGCCGATGCACCTCCTCCACCAGCCCCCTGATCTCCTCCTTGGCCCGGGGGAACTCCTCCGGCGTCTGGACGCCGCTCAGTATGGCCGTCAACTCGTCGAACGCCGCCTTCAGAATCGGAGGAATATGCCTCTTCTTCCCGGTGAGCCCCTTGATGTCCAGCCGCCCGTCCTCGTAGACGCCAAGGTAGTTCTTCTTACGCTCGCTGAACACCGCGTACCTGTACGTCTTCTCCACCTCCAGGTCGATGCCCAGCGCCTCGTCCGCCCACTCCACCAGCGCCTCCGTCTGCTCAGCCGTGGGGTGGTTCAGGAACACGCTGTCCGTGTCCCCGTACAGCACCTCGATGCCCAGCTCCTCGCTCTTCCGCCCCGCCTCCTCCATCGCGTAACGGCCCACCGCCGCCGTGCTCTCCGCCAGCGGCGGACAGTAAAGCGGGAAGCTCTCCGCCCCGAACACCCCGTAAGACGCGTTCAGGAACACCTTAAGCGCCTGCTGGACCACGTGGTAGTACTGCCTCTCATCCTCGCTCAGCGACTCGTCCCGGGCCTTGGGCTTGTACCAGAACACCCTCAGGTCCCGGAGGCTGCCGATCAACACGCTGGTCATGCCGCTCCTCCTCCTGCATACCCAGTGAGGCGTCCCGGGGATGAGGTTATCTTTACATTCCGGGTGGCTGCAGAGCAGCGTGTCGTAGCTCAGGTTCCAGTTCCTGATGGCGGAAGGGTACAGCGACGCGAAGTCCACCACCGTCACCTTGAAGTGGACCCCCGGCTTCGGGTCACGGACTATCGCCCCCTGATACTTCTTCCCCTTGATTATGGCCTCCGTGGTGGTGCCTCCCTTGGCCTCGATGATGTCCCGCGTATTCGGGATCAGCCAACCCTCCCGGCGGTGCATCCACTCCATCATCGCCAGTATCCACCTGCTCACCCCCAGCCTCGACGTGTCCTCCAGAATGGTCTTGCTTATGCGCTGCAGCATCACCATCAGGTTCATCACCAGGTTGTGGTTGAACGCCGTCAACCGGTACGTGATGTAAGCGTCCTGCATGCAGTACTCGCCCAGCTCCTTCAACGGGAGCTGGCCTATGTCCCCCACCTGTATCTTTCCCTCGCCCAGCACCCCCAGCGTGATCTCGTCCAGGCTGAACTCCCTGTACACGCTGCCGAACGCGTAGCCCTGGATGCTCCTGTTCCTGAAGAACTGGTACAGGTCGATGTGGATGCCGTTCGTCAGGTACGCGAACCGTCTCCCCAGCGTGATCGGGTTATCGGCGTCGGGAACCCCCAGGTTCCGGGCCCGGTTCCGCAGGTACTTGAAGTCGAAGTCGTCGCCGTTGAACGTCAGCACCACCGGGTAACCCGCGATGACCCGGAAAGTCTCCAAGACGACGTCCCGCTCGCTGTCGTAGACCGTGACCTCGTCGGCCCCCGGGATCACAGGCGTCTCCACTTCCAGCCCCGAGTCATTCAGCAACAACACCCTCCGTAGCCCATCCGAGCCAGCGAAGGCCACGCAGATGACCGGGTCCCCCGCCTGGTCCGCGTTGGGCATCCTGTTCACCACACTGGGCCTCACCTCGATGTCCACCGCCACCCGCCTGATCTCCGGAATGGGACACTGCAGCAGCCGCGCCCACTCCCTCATGGACCCCCTGAACCTGTCCTCGGTGCCCGCCAGTATCTCCTCGAACTGGTCCTCCACCCCGGCGGGGAGGCTCCAGTCGTCCGCCACGAGGCCGCCGTCCACCACCCTGTAAGGCATCCCCGGCACGATGCCCCTGTCATAGATGTAACAGCTGTAGTACCTGATCCTGCTCTCCCACGTCTCGTCCAGGTAGTTCCTGATGGAGCCGCCCCTGCCGCCGATGCTCAGCGGGTCCTTGGCCACCACCTTGGTGACCGTGATGGTCTGGTCGGTTAGGCCGTCGTACTTCTCCTCTGTCTGGAAGCCCTGGAACCCGCTGTGGGTGGCCACGCGGCGGTTCTGCGCCAGCTCCTCGGGGCTCAGCTTCGATATCAGGTACGGCTGATGGCCCGTGTCGTCGTACCAGAGATATATCTGCTGCTCCTCCGGCTCGTAGAGCCTCACGTACGCCTTCATACTGTCGCCGTCGTACCCCGCCGAAAGCAGGTAGCATCTCCCAAGGTTGTCCGGCGCCAGCCTGCCCCCGGCACGTGTCATCTCGTCGTCGCTGCTCATGGCCACCGATCCGGGGAATATGATCCTCGGCGGGATATAATAAATGGCATAGGACCCGCCGCCCGCATAATGTAATCACAAATTGTGATTACCAAACGTAAACTACCTTTAAAAGCCCGAAAACAGAACCCGACGTATGGAGGCCGCCGTCGAACCCGAGCAGCTAGAGGGCCCCGTCAAGGCCCGCGCCATAGTACTCGGCGCATTCATGGCCATCATATTCAGCGCCATCAACGGCTACCTCAGCATCAACATGGGCTGGAGCTTCGGGTACGGCGCCGTGGCCGTCATGATCGGGTACAGCCTCTTCCACCGCGTTCAGGGAGGCAGCTGCAGACGCGAGCTCAGCTTCCTCCTCATAACCAGCGTCAGCCAGATGGGCGTCTACCAGACCCTGGGCTTCATACTGTACATGCTGGAGACGGAGCCCCTGGCTTCGTACCCGCCGTGGATCGCCCCGCCGATGGAGGTCATACAGGCCAAAGACCTGAGCCTACGGCACTGGGTCGCACCCATCACGTTCCTCGTAGCCGCGCTCACCATAAGCCTCGCCGCGGGACTCATCTACTACACCGTCCTCAGAGACGCCCTCAACCGGAACCCCAAGATGGTGTGGCCCACCCAGTCCGCCACCACCAAGCTCGTGGACGCCTGCATGACCGGCGGAGGCTCAGCACGCCTCGTCGCCGTCTCCGCGGTCATCGGCTTCACCGTGACCCTGGCGCAGCACCTGTCCACCCTCTGGGGGCTGGACCTAACCACCCTGGACCTCTCCGGGCTCCTACCCCCCGGCTGCATACTGGTCATCAGCCTCAGCGTGGGGTTCGCCAGCATAGGGTACCTCATCAGCCCCAAGACCTCGCTGAGCCTCCTCGCCTCAGGAATGATAAGCTACCTCGTGGTCACCCCCGCGCTGGTGCGGAGAGGCCTGCTGGAGCCCACGGGCGACGTCATGGCGCTCTACCAGGACTACATGACGAACTACGCCATCGGGCCCGCCATAGGCATACTGCTGCTGGGCGGAGTGCTGCTGTCCGTCGTCGTGCTCGCCAGGAACAGGCTCACCAACGAGACAGACGAAGACAACGGGGAGACGGGGTACCTCGAACTCTACAAGGTGCTCATACAGGGGCTGCTCGGCAACAGGAAGTACCTCGCAGCAATCACAGCCCTCTTCACCCTCCTCGCGAGCCTCGCCTACACCCTGAACCCCTTCGCGCCCCTGTCGCCTCTGTTCGCCGTCGGTTTCACCGCCTACTGCTTCTTCGTCGGGGGCTTCGTGGAGGCGGTGTTCATCAGCAAGATGCAGGCCGAGACCGGCATGGGCATGGGGATAGGCGCCATGCTGTTCTACGACCTCCCCATATTCACGGCCGGGTACCGCGCCTTCACCGGCTACTTCGTGTACCCGTACCTGAGGCCCAACCCGTGGCTGGGAAGCGGCACCCTCCCCTACTACAAGTACAGGGACGAGACCCGGGTCAGCTGGCGGGACATCGTCACGGCCAAGATAATCGGCTGGGTGCCCACGTTCCTGTTCAGCATCGCATTCACATTCGTCCTCTGGAAGTACGTGGGGTTCGGCACCCCCATGATGCCCGCCGTGGGCCTCCTCCAGTCCAAGGTCTACGTCACCATGCTGGCCACAGGCGACGTGTCCACGGTGCTGAACCCCTGGACGTTCCTCGCGGGCGGCGTGGCCGGCGCCGTCCTGGAGGTGTTCACGCCCGTGAGCATGATGGGCCTCGGCATGGGCCTCCTGTTCCCGCCCCACTACATAGTGCCCTTCGGCGTCGGCGGCATAGTACACCTCGTCACCGAGAGGAGGTACGGCAAAGAGTTCTACGACGAGAGGGGCCGCCTCATAGTCACCGGCCTCATGGCCAGCAGCCTCCTGGTCCAGGTCATCATGACCATAATCACCAACCTGCCCTAAGTCGGCGTCACCGGGTCTGGCTAACGTGGCTGTAGAGGGCCTCCATCACCAGGTAAGCGGCGGTGGCCGCCGTCTGGCCCGTGTCGTAGTGGGGGTAGACTTCGGTGACGTCGAGGCCGCACACCCTGCCGTCCATCACGGTCTCCAGTATGTCCATGACGATGGTCACAGTGAGCCCCTCGGGGTGGGGGTTGCCCACCGCCGGCGCCACAGAGGGGTCGAGCACGTCCATGTCCACGCTCACGTAGACCCTGTCCGAGCCCCTCATGACGTCCTGCACCATGGCGACGGGGTCCTCCCTCAGCATGTCCAGCGCCGTCATGTAGCGGAGGTCGGCCGTGGACTTGGCGTACTCAACCTCCTCCCCGGAAAGCGCCCGGGCGCCCAGCACCACCACCTTGTAGCCCAGCTCCTCGTATCCGCGACGCAGGTACGTGGCGTGGCACAGTCGCTCGCCGAAAAGCTCGTCCCTGAGGTCCAGGTGGGCGTCGAACACCAGCACCAGGTCGGGCTCAAGGCTCCTCAACGCGCCCAGGGTGACTGTGTGCTCGCCGCCCAGCATCACCGGGAAGCCTTTGAACGAGTCCACCGTCTCCGCGACGCCTATGAGGGCCTTGGGTACGTCGGGGCACTCCACGTCGCCCATGTCGGCGAGGCTCAGGTCGCCCCAGTCCAGCCCGGTGCGGACGCTGTAGGTGTCCAGGTGCCTGCTCTCGCGCCGTATGGCGCCGGGGGCGAACCTTGTCCCCTTTCTGTGGGAGGTGGTCTCGTCCAGCGGCGCCCCGAATAGTACGTAGTCCACGTCCTCCAGCTCGGTCTCCTTGTCCAGGAACGGCTGAAGGGTGGGCTTCACGGGCATCCTACTCTACGACTACCTGGTCTACGCTGTGGATGACGGCCCCCTGCTTCGCCATGTGGGTCCTGAGCTCCTCGTACTCGATGTTGGCGCCGTCGATGGTGATCCTGAGGCTCTCCGTCTTCTCGTCCATCTCGACGACCGAGACGTCGACTCTCTTGATGCCGGGTAGCTCGCCGACGAACGCGGCGAACTCAGGCAGGGGGGGCTGGTGGGGTTTCAAAACGTCTAAAACTATGTGGGTTATTCGGGGTTGTTCCAAACCTTTTCACATGTTCCTCTGGAAACGATCCAGCATGTTCAGACTGTATGGGACTCACCACGATAAAATAGTTTAGGTGTGTAGCCCCCGGTTACGACATTTATCGTCAGATGCACCTCAGCAGAAACTCGCTGAGATCGTATACGCGGAGTCTGGGCCTCCACGCCCCGGCGGCGCTGCGGAGGTTCAGGAGACAGGTCGGGCAACCGGTGACGACGCCGTCAACGCCGGCGGGGACGGCGTCCTCGATCTTCTGGCGCGCCACGTCTCCCGTGAGCCCCTCGTCGATGGGCCATAGGCCGCCGCCTGCGCCGCAGCAAACAGCGTGCTCCCTGTTCAGGGCGGGCTCGACGACGCTCAGCCCGGGCACCGCGTTGAGGACCCTCCGGGGCGGCTCGTAGACGCCGCAGTGTCTCCCCAGGTCGCAGGGGTCGTGCCACGTAAAGCGTCCTTCCATCCCGCGTAGCGGCAGCCTCCCCTCCCTTATCAGCCCGTCGAAAAGCATGGAGGTGTGCAGTACCTTCACCGGCAGCGTTACGCCCAGCTGAGGGTACACGCGCTTGAACGCGTAGTAGCAGCCGGCGCAGCTGGTTACGAGGACCCGGGGCGGGCTCGCCGAAAGCGCCTCCGCCACAATCTCGGCGTTCCTGCGCGCCTCCTCCCAGAAACCCATGAGGTAGAGTATGAGTCCGCAGCACCGTTCCTCGTCGCCGAGGACCCCGAAGTCGGCGCCCGCCGCCCCGAGCACCTCCGCCGTGGCCTCCACAAGCTCGGGCAGCCTGTAGCTCGTGGTGCACCCAGGCCAGTAGAGCACCTCGTTTCCCCGATAGCTGTGCTCCTCGGCTGTCTCCTCGTACCACAGGGTCCTGTCCTCGCCGGGCAGTCCCATGGGGTTCCCCTCCGCCTCCAGGTTGGCGAGCAGCCTCCCGCATATCTTCGGCGCCTCCCCACGCTCGGCTATCAGGTTCCTGGACTTTATGATGGCGTTGTTGATCTCCAGGGTGCCGGGGCTGTGCTGGTCGTAGCACTGTCCGCAGGCGGTGCAGCTGTACATGGCCTCCACCAGCCGGGGCGTTACCCCGAGCTCTCCCCGTGATAGGCCCCGGGACAGGAGGAGCCTGCCCTTCGAGGAGAATGTCTCGTGGCCGCCCATGAACCTCTGCACCACGCAGAAGCCTGAGCCGTCGGCCATGCGCTCCCCCAGCCTGTAGCCGTCCAGGGACTGGAGGTGCGCCGACGCCTGAACCGCCAAGGACCTGCTCTCTATCGACTGTCTGAGCGTCTCCTTTCTCGACCGGGTGACCTCGTCGAGGCTCCGCTCAAGCTCCTCTAGGCTTGTGGGCTCCTTCCCGTCCACTAGGAGCGTCGGTAGGGGAGAAGGCTCGGCCTCCTCACCCAAGATGACCACCTGGGCCTCCCCATCGACCAGCGAGTCCAGGCCTCGTGCCTCCGACTCGCTTAGCCTCAGCACGGCGGCGGGGGGCTTGGTCTCCTCCACGCCGAACGCGCCCATGCGCGAATAGACGTACAAGTCCTCGGGCTCCGCCAGGACCTTATCGGCTCCCATAGCCTCCACGAGCCTAGCCAGCAGCTGCGCAACGTCTCCGGTCAAGGGTTTCAGAAGACTATGCGTCCGGCGGCCTTAAATCATCGCCGCCAATCTCAACGAGAGTTTAAAGCAATGTTGCTTATTCGCTATACTAGTTGCAGTCGTCCAGCCGGTGAGTCACCAAAAAAATATGTACAAGTATTTGAACCAAACTAATGCCACTGCGAGCTCTATGACCACGGCGAACAAGAGGCTTCCGATGATCTTAAGAAAATCCTTAGTTAAACCAGGTCTGGCTTTTCTAAGCGCTGAGAAACAGGAATAGACCAGGTAGGAGGACAGCGCAGCGAACAAGATGTGCCATTTTCTGATGCCGAGTTGGCTCCAGAACATGGTGAGAGGCGTCTCACCCAACAGATATATCGTGGCGTTGTCCACCGCCGCGATCCCGCTGCTAAGTGAGTGAAGCATCGAGAGTGAGTACTCGACCTCCCTCACGGGCCTGAAAAGAAGTATAAGAATGACCCACTGCAGGTTGTAGGACAGCACCCCCACAACCACGTTTCTGTGCATTCTGTCCACGACGATGTTGAATTCCTCAAACCCGATCCACCGTACCCCGCTCCTAAACAAGATGATCGTGGTGACCGCGTCGAAGACCAGCATGAGGAAAGTCAGACCGACGACCCCTCTCTCACGCCTCGACCACGGCCTACGGATGCCCTGCAGGAAGTCCATTGAACAACCACAAACAATGTAGTATAAAAAAACAATAAATCTTGAATATGTTTTAGCGTTTATAAACGTGATATATATGGGTGATAATGAAGAGAAATCCATCGTGAAAGCACTCGCTCCCTGTAGAGACCCAACGCCTTCTACGCTTCGTCTACGGTAAACGTCTCCCCAGCCAAGTGATGGCCGCAACGTTTCTCGTTTTCGTACACTATAATTAACAAATACGTTAACTACGGTGGATCAGTCTCACCTGTTAGATCAAAGCCTTCATCTGACTCACCCCGAACATATTCTTCGCGTATGAAGCATGCAATCAGCTTACAGCCTGCAACAAACCCTAGAAGGATTAAAAACACCAGCACCGCCAACGAAACTCCGAACCAACGAGCGGTCTGCGATGGTGCAAGGCTCCAAATGAAATTCAGCAGTTTAAACAGCACAGTATCTGGACGGTGCATCTGGGTGGCTCCCGCTAGAAGCAACGCTGTGAGATATAAAACAAGGAAAACAAGATAGTACCTCCAAGACTTCATCTAACCTACTCCTCGATCCCTTCGCTGGTCTGTCACACGGAGGCGGCTGAAAGCCAGTCTAAATACGCTATTGCTGAGGTTCCTGCTTCTCTTTCTCGTCCTTTTTGAAGATTGGCCCCAGCGCCACGTCCATCGGGGAGCCTATATCGACTATCTTCCAGTCGAAGGGGCCACCCTGATCCACGAACATGAACGAGGTCATGGGCCGCCTGAGCTTCTCCCTGTCCTTCATGGCCACGGCGCGCATACCCAGCGCTGAGGCCACTATGACGAGGCACGAGGCGGCGAATAACAGCCACTCCAGCAGCATGTCCATCAGACCTGACACATTACCTGCAGATAAAGATAACCTAGCATGAATCTATACGCGGGAGACGCCCGTTAACGGGTCTCGCTTCTTTTCGATGAAACTAGGCTGAGAACGTAGCGACTAACATTCAGCAATGGATAAATTAAAGAAGGCCCCAGTAACCACAGACGCCGTATGCAGAGAATCCGTCAACTACCGACCAGGGTGAAGGCCGTTCTCCTGCTAGTCACGGGCCTGGTCGTCGGGGCTGGGCACTCATACGGAGTAGCCACGGGTTCGAGACCCGCCTCCCCAGAGCCCATGCTGGTGTTCGAGATCATTATGCTGCTGACACTCGTTTGGACTATGATCTGGACGATCAAACGCCGCGAGCATGAAGATAACGACGGTTAATCATGCCCTAGAGTTATTGGTGTGCGCCGCCGAGATGGCGACGCCTAAGAACCCCCTAGAGCCAAGACTGATTGAGATAAAAGCTATATGTAAACCCATGTTAAAACTACACATTCAGTTGAAAGTGAAATACTACACAGCCAGAAACAGCTAAGATGGCGGATGATAAGCATGGAGGGCGAGAAAAGATACGACCTGATCGATGGAGACGCGTTAAATAAAATCTACGATGAACTAAGATCTCGGTTAAACAACATAGTGCCTCTGGTGGTCGTCTGCGGTCCGGGGAAATGTGATCCAGACGAAGACTGCACCGCCTGTGAACCCGAAAAGAGGATGGATTGCATGTATCATCAGAGGAACGCGTTGAAAACGGCGCTCAACGACAGCGGCTGCCTAGCCACAACGTTTGAGGAGGACTTGGAGTTGGAGTACGCAAGCCTACAGGAGCAGATCATCCTGAGGGAGCCCGAGGTGGACATCGTGTTCATCTTCCCGGACTCGAGGGGCTCCGCCGCGGAGCTCCTCCAGTTCACGCGTGACCCGGTCATCCGACCCAAGGTAAGGGTCCTCGTCCCCCACCAGTATCATCCTCTGTACACGGAGTCTGAGAGCTACCTGACGTCCGTGTATCAGGAGCTGATGGCGACACATGGCCACGTGTATCCCTATGATTCTAGGAACGAAGCGCACAGGACACCCGAGTACATCGCGCTCATGATGATGGATGCCTATCGTCTGTATCAGCTGGCTCACCCACCCGAGAGGCGTGCGGAAGAGTAGGTCAAATATTTTAGACCAAAACGAAATATTTAAAACAGATTGAATTAATTATATGTACGGGTGCCGGAATGAGCCTGAAGCCAGACATCAAGGTGATGAGGATGATCAAAGCCCTAGACAGCTCGATTCGAATGCAGATAGTCGACCTCGTAGTCAACGCCTCCCCCGTCTCCTTCACCGGCATAAGGGAACACCTGGAAACCGTGACAGGGAA
>CAZEMD010000026.1:0-12791 GCA_964513225.1 uncultured Candidatus Bathyarchaeia archaeon
AGTGGAAGGCCAACACCACGGTGGGCAAGCTCAGGACCGTGCTCCTGCACCGCCCAGGTAATGAGTTCCTCAGCATCGGCAGCCCCACGCCCTGGCCGCCCCACGAGTCCAGCTGGGACGCTTGGAGGATGACCAAGAAGCCCGACCTGGATGAGCTCGTGGAGCACCATGAGGCACTCGTAGACGCGTTCAAGGCCGAGGGGGTGGAGGTGGTGATCAGGAAGCCTGACCCGTGGGACCCGCCTTACACGGTTAAATCTATCTACTGCGACGACGTGGCCCACGCTGCCGTGTACGGCCACGTGATACTGCGCATGTACGACAGCATCAGGAAGGGCGAGGAGCTGCCCACGTACCAGACCCTCGCCGAGATGGGGTGCCCAGTCGTTGGCATGATCATAGGCGACGGCATGGTGGAGGGGGGCCCCTGCGGCTGGCTAGACGAGAAGCACGCCATCATAGAGGTCCACTACCCGCGGGGCAACACGGGGGACCCCGCGGTCATGAGGGCCAACGAGTGGGGACACCGGCAGTACGCCAACATTATCAAGGCCCAGGACCCGAAGGTCGACATAAGGATGGGGCCAGGCTACGGCACACGGAAGGGCACCATCCACTACAGCATGATCGACAGACACACCAGCGTCGGCGAGGCAAGCTACTACGACCCGTACCTCACAGAGTGGATGAAGCGCGAGATGGGCTGGGATTTCATAAAGCCCCCGGACGACCTCGTCAGCATAGACACCCGCGGCTTCGCCAAGGGCCCCGACTGCGGTGTCGTCCTTGAGCCCATGAAGATAATGACCAGCGACCAGTACCCCAAGGCCACCAAGTGGTTCGAGAGCATAGGCGTCGAGGTGGTGGAGGTGCATATACCCAGCCTCATACGGCCCAGGAACAGCGGCAGCATCCACTGCCTGGTCGGCAGCCTCCAGAGAGACCCCGAGCCTAAAAACCTCTAACCTTTACAACATTCTGTCCGAGCTAAGGTTTATAGAACGAGGTGCCACTCATCTGGTTAACGGCTGGAGGGGGGTTCCATGAGCGTTGACGCTGGGCTGGTCACGTACTGCGGCATCTACTGCGGGGACTGTCTGGGGTACACCGGCGTAATCGCGGATGCCGCGGAGGAGTTCCTCGATGTCCTCGACAAATACAAGTTCTACATGACCGCGAAGTACGTGTTCCCCGAGAGGCTGGGCGACTACGACAGGCTCATAGACATGCTGCTTTTCATGACCGAGATGAAGTGCTACAAGACCTGCAGAGAGAGAAACGACGAGGAGGCGTCATGCGTCGTGAGGAACTGCTGCAAGACGCGTGGCTTCTACGCGTGCCACGAGTGCAACGATTTCGAACAATGTGAGACCCTAAGATCGGTGCTCGGTGGGCTGCACCTCGACGTCTGCCTCAAGAACCTGAGAGAGATGAGGGAGATGGGGCTGGAGGCGTGGCTGCGCGACGGCACAAAGCATCACTACTGGGACGAGGACCTACCTTGATTCCCGCACGATCTCCTTCACGCTCATGAGCAGCGTCTGCCTTAGTTGGGTCACCACGGCCATGCACGCCTCGTGGCTGCAGCCGTCGGTGCTGGGGCTGGGCATCGCCGTGGCTCCGTCAGGGATGCCCTCGTTCGCACAGTTAACGAGCATCCTGTAATGGGTCTGCTCATCGTGCATCACGTCCGGGTCGCCCAAGAGACGGGCTAGGCACGCCTCTATGCCGTAGATGGCCCAGTTGCTTGACGTGGCGGGGATGACCAGGTCGGCGCCGGCGGCGGAGACTATGCCCGCGCCACAGGGGCAGCCGCAGTCCCTGCAGTACTCGTGGTGCCTCACGAGGATGTCCTTGACCGTGTTGAAGCCGCACTCGTTGCCGTTGTCCCCCGTGGCTATGGTGAGTATGCCTCTTTTCTTGGCTGCATCCAGCAACTGGTTCCAGCGCACGAGCCTCTCGTCGGGGTCGCCCGTGTTGCTTGGACCGCCGAGGGCGCCGTGCCTGACGCCTTTCTCGTTGCAGCTCACCGCCTCCACGGTGACGACGGCCGTGGGGCTGAACTCGTCCAGCAGCTTCTCGGCGGCCTCCTCGGCCTCGGGGACGCTCCTCCTGGGCCAGCTGTACACCAGCGCCGTGTAGGGAGTCCATATGCTTCCCGTGAGTTCCTCCTGCGACAGCACGGGGATTACCTGGCACCCGGTGAGGCTCTGGGTGAGGGCCCTCTGGTTCTTGGATCCCGGCTCGAAGTTGGCCATGACCACGGGGACGGCGCGGAGCCCCACGAGGAGCGCCCGTGCGAGGGCGGCTGAGCCCGGGGGGCCGTCCATCTCGTGGCTGTTGGTCACTATGAGGACTCGGCTTCCCGGCTTCACGTGCTCGATTAGCTTTTCGGCGGCCAGCAGGGTTAGCGGCCTCCCGTACCGCTGTCTCGTCTCGTCGTACACCTTCATCCATGTGTACCTGTTCTTCGCGGGGCCGTCTCTGCCCTTCCGCAGCAGCGGGACCGCCCCTGTGGGGGTGGATACTATGCGGTCCACGGTGTCGCCGAAACCCTCCAGTATCTGGGCTTCGATGTCTGATATATTCATCAATTATGGGTTGCCGTGCCGTGTTTTAAGTTTGGGCCGCGTCTCTGTATTTTTCCTCGACGGCGTTGATTACCATGTTCACGAGCATGGGGGTGTCCACCAAGACGTACCTGCCTCCGAGGAGCCTCATGAACTCAACGGGCTTTCGTTTATCCTCGGTGACCAGTATCAACCCGTTTTCCTTGGCGTACCGGGCCACCTTCATGTCGCCGGCTCCCTTGAGGCCGGCGTCGTCCACCGTGTAAGCCTCCCATCCGAGGATCGTGAAGTGGTCCTTGTAGCCTGTGAACATCTCGTCCAGAAGCAGCTTCAACCCCGGCCCCCCGGCGTGTAGCGTTCCACTGCTTCCGCCATGCCTCCGCATGTGAAACGGCCCTCGGGGCAGTACCCCAGCATGTAGCAGTATGGCCCGGCGTTGTCGAACAGCTCGGGCTCGGCGTCCCTGCACTGGGCGAGCATGGCGTCCGCGAGGCCCCTAATCTCCCACTGGGCACGGTTACAACAGCGCAGCCCATAGAAGTTGAAAAGGGCGGAGCCCGTCATGGTCATGAGGAGGCTTGTCTCGGTGGCGTTGGGGAGCACGAACCGGGCGTCCTCCTTGGGCACCCCGGCGTCCACAAGCGTCTGGTACGCCTCGCTTGCCTCCTCAACGAGGCCGCGGAAGGCCTCCATGTCGTCCACGGTGGGAGGCGTCACCACACACTCTTTGAGCCTCTTCACGGTAATGTACCGCTGGCTCTGCTGGCTGAAAGAGGCTACCCTGTGCCTGACCATCTGGTGGCTGCAGGCCCTGCTAACCTTCTCGACGGCGAAGGTGTAGGAGAGGTGGGGCAACAGCTGCCTCCAGCCTAGCATCGGGAACCTGTCCCTGAGCAGGTCGTACGGGGTGAGGGCCAGGAGCCGGACGTTCAACTTTCCTCGTGCTCCAGAAAACGTATGTCGGGAGCGACGCTTTTAACTGAGGCTGCGAGGGCATCTGTGAATGGCGTTTTTTTCTTCTGGGCGTACTCTACTACGGCGCGTAGGTTACCGCTGAGGAGCCACCTGTTCTCATCGAGCCGAGTGAACGTAAGGTAACTTGTGTCGAGGGTGGCTTCCAGCACCTCGCTATCCGTGGCCTCAAGCAGCCAGACTAATCGGTTGTGCTCTAGTATGTTGCCATGCTGGACCTCTGCTCTGCCCACCACCTCCTTCACCTTCCCGGGTCTGTTGATGAGCCTGTCGTAGAGGGTTCCCGGCTGGGCTCCGCTGGTGGTGGTGAGCATGCTGGTGGCTATCATGGTCTCCACGTTTGGGGTGTGGGCTACTAGCTCCAGCCTCAACTCACGGCACCTATACGGGTGATATATCGGGCTTCTTGGGCTTGGCTTTCAGCTCTGGGGGAACGTCCACTGCTCTGACGACGTTGATGCTGTTGATTACGTAGATGGGCGTGCCGTCGGGCTCGTAGCGTTTGAGTCGTTTGACGCCTCTAAGCACGAGCTTCACCTTGAGGGTTGTGCCGTCGGCTAGCCTGTACTCGTTCCAGTGTTCTTTTTCTTCGGTGAAGTCGATCTCCTCGGAGTCCTGCAGGGCCTCCCTTCGCAGCTTCGACATGGTATATATCCTGAGAAAGGAGGCGTGTGAAGATATAACTGTGTTACTGTTGGACGGCGTCCAGCGACTTGACGGCTTCCACAGCTTCCATGCATAGGCTAGGAAGATCGAGCTTGTCCTCCAGCCGGGTGATGACCTCGGTCTTGGATCTGGTCGCAGGGTTGGGGGGGACGGCGGTGCAGCCTTCCACATTACGGGCGGTTATCTCGTAGGTGCCTATATTTCTAGCTATGTCCTCTATCTCCACCTTGTCGAGGCCGATGAGGGGGCGTATGACGGGGATGGTGACCGCGGCGTCAAGGACGTAGAGGTTCGCCATGGTCTGGCTCGCCACCTGGCCGAGGCTCTCCCCTGTCACGATGGCTTTGAGGCTGTTTTTCCTCGCGTATGCCGCCGCTATCCGGTACATGGAGCGTTTGCACATGATGCAGGTGTACCGTGGCTCGGGGCTCTCCAGTATCCTCTCCATCACGGGCCCCATGGGGGCTGACAGCAGCTTGTAGCCGTCCATGGGGACGTACTCGGCAACGGCTTTGAATGCCTTCTTCACCCGCTCAAGGTAGCTCGGCCCCACGTAGGGCGTCTGGTCCATGAAGAGAGGGTGTACATCCAGTCCGCGTTTCATCATCATCCACGCCGCCACGGGGCTGTCTATGCCGCCACTGAACAGTGACACTGCCTTGCCTTGGGAGCCGTAGGGCAGCCCCTTGACGCCGGATAACATGGACGAGTACACGTAGGCGGCCTTGTCCCGGACCTCGGCGTACAGTGTAACGTCGGGCTCATCAAGGTTGACGTGGACCTTGAACTCGTGGGCCCCTAGGACTTGGGAGCCGGCCTCCACGGCTATGTCCCTGCTGCCGTAGGGGTGGCTGCCCACCACCTTGGGGCGTACTGCGAATCCGTCTCCCTCGCCAAGAGCCCTCCTCGATTCCTCGACTATGGCTTCCACCACGGACTCGAACTCGATGCTCGTCTCGGTGGATGGCATGGCGTGGACGACGCCGAAGACCCTGGCGACCACGCCCGCTGCCTCCCAGGGGACGCCTTCTACGTATATCCGCCCGAACCTGCGCGTGACCTCGGCTTCGGGGTAGCCGGCTCTCCTGAGCTGGTGCTTTATTTGGTCGGCTAGCTGCTTCTCCAGCCTGTTACGTACGTACCTTCCCTTGAGGGCTATCTCACCGTACGAGACGAGAATCGTCAACTCGGTGAATACCCTAGTAGCGGCGCTCTTAAGGTGTAGGGTTTATATCGGATACCGTTTTTTCATCTCATGAAATAAGATGTCGTTCTGGGACGAGTGGTTCAAACGTTTCGGCCGGAGGTCCAGCATCTTCGGCGACATCGACAGGCTGATCGAGGAGATGGAGAAGGAGATGGCCGAGGCGTTCAAGGAGATGGAGAACAGGATGCCCGAGGACATGTACAAGGAGCGGAGGCTGCCCGACGGCTCGGTGCGCCGAGAGTACGGCCCCTTCGTCTACGGTTACAGCGTCAAGATAGGCCCCGACGGCAAACCGGTGATACGGGAGTTCGGCAACATGAAGCCCGGGCTCACAGGCGAGGGCAGGGCGCCCCTGAACTTAACCGATCGCAGGGAGCCCCTCGTGGACCTCATCGAGGACGACGACACCGTGAAGGTGCTCGCGGAGCTCCCCGGCGTCGAGAAGAACGAGATAAGGCTCAGGGCCACGGACAATGGCCTCACCATCAGCGTGGACAACCCTATTCGGAAGTACTACAAGGAGCTTGAGTTCCCCGTGGAGGTGGACGAGAATAGCGCCAAGTCAACGTACGTCAACGGCGTCCTAGAGATCGTGTTCAGGAAGCGGCAGAGGGACGACTCGGGGACCGAGATAAGGATCGAGTAGCCCAGTCTCCGATACTTTTTAGAGCGGGGCCCTCGTTTGGTTTCCTGGCCGATGATGTGAAGGCATTAGGCTGAACCGTGATGAATCAGAGTTACACTGAGGCCAAAAAAGCTAGTTATTCTCGTAATATACTCTGAAGGTCCATTTGATTGAGGTAATTTTATTCCGTCTGATGTGGTCTATAACTCTCTCCCCGAAAATGAACCCATAAGTGCCTACAATCTTATCTAGACTACCATAGTCTGATTTCTGCTCCACGTCAAAATACGAGAAACCGGCTTCATCGACAAACAGGCGATGCCTAGCCATCAACTCGACATCCGCGTCAGGGTCATCGATGAAATCAGCCAACTCTCCACCGTACCACCCGGGAGCCACATCAACAGATATTATCGTGCCACCGGGCTTGACTACCCGTCTGGCTTCCTCTATGAACTGGGGGACAACCTCCTCAGGGGGATACATCACAGCCGTTAAAGCTACAACTATGTCGGCGACGCCGTCGTCCAAAGGCATCTCCTCGGCTTTACCGTCGACATAGACTACGTTGTCGAGCCCCAGTTCAATGGTGTTTTTCACGGCCTGGTCCCTCATCGATTTCTCCGGTTCAACCCCGATTACCTGTTCCGCGTATCTCGCTAACTGAATAGTTGAGCGCCCGGAACCAGACCCGATGTCCACTATCACCTTCTTATTCAGGTTGAACTTCTCATGAAGGATGTCGATATTGTGTGGATTATAGGGTACGCTAGCGAACTCGTCGTATATTTCTGGGTAATCACGATACAAGATATCCCATCTATTCTCTATGCTGAGAGGCTTGTCCTTCATGACTCAATAAGGAAGAACATGGAGAATAAGAACATGTTTAATGAAATAGAATATACTAATTTATCGAGGCGATTCGAGGCCAACTAGGAGTACCTGAATCTTCCGTACTCGCTGGTGATGTCAAGAGTGTTACCTTCCTCAGCCTTCTCGCATCTCCCAATCACCATGGCGTCGATGCCATATCCCTCGCAGATCGACAGCACGTCCTCGGTTGACTCTGGCTCTACCATGAACTCGTAGCCCACGCCCATGTTGAAGTCCTGGTACATCTCACGCCACTCCACCCGGCCCTCACGTTGTATGAGCTTGAATACTGGGTCGGGCTCGGGCAGCCGGTCCTTCACGTACCTGACGCTGCTTCCTAGGCGCATACATTTGGTCTGGCCGCCACCCGTATTGTGGACCATCCCGTGGACGCCCTCGCCCACCTCGTCGAGCACCGCCTTGGCGATGGGCGCGTAGAGCCGGGTTGGGCTGAGGAGCGCCTCCCCCACGGTCATCCCCAGCTCGTCCAGGTAATCGTCGTGGCTGAACCTACCTCTATATCTCCCACGGGACGGGTGGCTTATCTCGGGGTACTTCTCCACGTACCCCGGCTTCATTAGGGTGGTCCGCGCCAACGTGTGGCCGTTGCTCATGATGCCGCTGTTAACCCCCTCCTCGTACCTCACCGTGCCACCGCTCCTGAGGCCGATGATCACGTCCCCCGGCTCGATCCCGTCGCCTGTGACGAACTCGCTGAGCTTAGCTCGGCCGAAGATGGTGACGCAGACATCCAATGTCCTCAACAGGTCCGGGAGGTCCGCCGTCTCCCCGCCTGCGAACATCAGATCGACGCCCTCAGAATTCAACGTATCCAGACAACCTGCGAAGCCATCCGCCAACGCCGACAACAGGTGGAGCCTGTCGATCTCCAGCGTGTTGAACGCCACATAGTCCACGAAGGTCACGGGATGGGCGCCCACGCAGAGGAGGTCGTTCACGTTCATGGCCAGCGCGTCCTGCGCCAACCCCCTGAACCAGGACGGGTCGCCCGTCTCCCTGTAATGTAGGTACGCCTGGATGGGCTTGCTACCAGCCGAGTCCGTGTGCGTCACAAGCCCCGTCTCGGGGTCGTCCGGGTCACGCTGGACGACGCAGAAGGCGCCCGGGTACAGGTTCTCCACGGCCTCCTTGAAACTGTCTATGCCCGGCTTCCTCACGTCCACCCCTAGGTCCCTATACCTCGACATGACTCCACCTCAATAGGGGTATGTGGGGCGGACACGGTTTTTAGCTGTTCCCCCCGACGAGGATCGAGTCAAGCACATCACCGTCTACCCCGTACACCACGGTGTATCCTTCCCCGTACAGCCGCTCAAACAGATCGGGATAGTATGCCTGAACCACGTCTAGGACCGGTTCACCCCTATAATCCGTCTTGAGCCATAGGGTGACGTCGTTCTCCTTGAGCCACTCGGCGTACGCAAGAGGCTCATCCACACCATAGTAGTGCGGCGAGTAGTGGTTCCCCAGCAGGGCTCCCGGCTCGACGCCCCAAACGTGCACTAGCCTGTAGTTGATGGTGGGGTAGTCGCACACTATCGTTCCTCCGCCGTAGAGATCGTGCACCACGTCGGCGGAGATGAAAGCCTCCTCCGTGTAAGCCTGGAAGCCGCCGTACGCCGGCAGGAACCAGAGGTAAGACAACAGGAATACAGCAGCCACGACGTTCAACGGCTTCACCTTGACATCGGGGAGAGGCTTCTCCAGCGAGGTGCGTGAGAAATGCACGGCCACGGGCAGACCTAGGGCGGCCACCGGGTTCACCATCCTCAGCATGATCAATAGGCTCTCCTGGTCCGCCCCCAAGTAGGTTATGAATATGGGTGTCAGCACCGCCGCGGAGGCCAGAAGATAGAGCTGGGGCTGGTACCTTATCCACCTTCTCCGCGCCATCCGGGGCACCATTATCGCGGCGGTCGCCCCCAGCGACAGTATGACGATCCCCGTGGGCTTACGGGGCCAAACGCTCAGCTTCCAACGCACCCAGCCCAGCATGAGCGCCATGAACGTCTTGCCCTGGTTGCCGGGCTCCCAGCCCCCGAAAACGTTGTAGAGGCTCATGTACAGCGGGTAAAACGGGTTCCCCGTCTGGGAGTACAAGTGAAAGCCGAATACCGTCATAACCAGCAGCCACCCCACCACGTATGGCAGGCTCTCCGTGTACAGCCGCTCACGCAGACAGTAGCCCAGCAACACGATGAAGCCCACGGCCATGAGCTCGATGCGGCTGTGCCCGGCCAGCGCCAAGGCAACCCCAGACCAGAAAGGGCTCTCCCTGATGATGGAAAGGGATACGAGTAGGAAACTCAGCGCAAGAGTGTCCTGCATGGCTACGGCGTCGAACACGGCGGCCACCGGGAAAACAGCGAATAGCAAGCCCGATACCAGCCCCGTCCTCCGGGAGTAGAACCTCTCCCCTATCCTATAGACGAGGACCGAGTTCAACCCGCCGAGAACCGTGTTAAAGACCCTGTAGGGAAGCATGGACGAGGTCCCCAGGACCCCCATAAAAGCGGACTGAACCAGGTGGGGCACCATTCCCCAGAAATACTCGCAGCCGTTGAGGTCCCACAGCCGCCCCCGGCCGAAGCCTATCCTGAGGCTCATGTAGCTTATCTGCCAGTGGTGGTAGCTGTCCCAGTTCCAGTCCAAGGGGATGAACAGCCACACAAGCAGCCGGGCGGCTAGCGCGGCGACAAAGATAACAAGCCGGGCTTTGCCCTCCACGAGCCCCCGTAGGCTGCCTCCGCCCCCCATCCATCTTTTAGGTATTGTTGATTGTTAAATAAGTGTCGGGTGGCTAGAGCAGGCTCTCCAGCCGGGGGGCCGTCTCCTGCAGCTCCCTGCACCTTTCCATGGTATCGAAGGCCCGTCTGATGTGCGGTATGGTTATGCTGCCGCCCACCACCAGGGCCACGTTCAGCGCGTCGTGTAGCTCCTCGTCAGTGAAGCCCAACTGGATACACCGTATGACGTGATATGTGACGCAGTCGTCGCACCGGAGCACCATGCTCGTGGCGAGGCCTAATAGCTCCAGCGTCTTCTCGTCCAGGTGGCTCGGCTCGTAGGCTCGGCTGTCAAGCGCCCAGAAACGCTTCAGGCCAAGGTGGCCGCAGCCCAAGATGGCATCGTTCATCCTCTTCCTGAACTCGTTGAACTCTTTGAGATCCTTCATGGCACTCGTAGAACTGTGGGAATATTTGATGTTTGTGCGATGAATAAACAGTAATTCTACGCGTTTCGATACACCTATTTATTGGGTTGTCCTCACACGGACTGAAGCATGGTTCCTTGGAGATACTTCGCTATCACCCTGGGGTTCTCCTGGGCGTTGTGGGCGTCAGCAATAGCCCTGGGGGTGGGGCTCGATTCCCGTCTGGGATACACCCTCTACATCTTGGGAGGGCTCGGCCCCACCGTAGGCGCGTTGTCTCTGCTGCGTCACGAGTCGGGTGAACCACTCAAACTGGTGAGGGAGAGCGTCGGCTTCGGGTCGCTTGAACTGGGGGGCTTCGCCGTCGCCGTGGCTGTGTCCGTGCTCCCCAACTTACTCGCCGTGGCGATCTCGGAGCGAGACCTGTCGCGGCTGCTACCCGAGGCATGGCCGGGGCCACTGGCTCCATGGTTCGTCTTCCTCTTCGTCGTAGCCGTGATAGAGGAGGTTGGGTGGCGGGGATACGCCCTTCCCAGGCTCCTTGAGACACATTCGTTGGTTGCCTCCTCAGCGGTCCTCGGGGCCGTGTGGGCGCTGTGGCACGTGCCCCTCTTCCTGATCCCGGGGACGTGGCAGCATGCTCAGGGGTTCGGCTCACCCGTGTTCTGGAGGTATGTGGTACAGATACTGCCCAGGACGTACCTCTATACATGGGTCTACTTGAGGAACGGCCGCAGCCTGCCTTCGATGGTGGTGTTCCACTCTTTGTCGAACATGTCGGGGGAGCTCCTCGACGTGACGGCGAGGGCCGATGTTCCAAGGATGATCATGGAGACCCTCCTGGCCGCCGCGCTGTTGTTTCTCTGAGCCCGAGTACAGAGCAGAGATTTTATGTCACAACTACAGTATCGAGGATGTGACACGCATCAGCGCCGGCGACGAGGTCATCCTATACCTCGACGCCAAACGCACGTACAAGGTGAAGGTGGAGGAGGACAAACAGTTCCACACCCACAAGGGATACATCGAGCTAGGCGACCTCATAGGCGAGTCCTACGGGCTGGTGGTCACCAGCAGCCTGGGCGTCAAGTTCTACGCGTTGAAGCCCCTAGTCAGGGACAGGGTGCTCAAGACGGACCGCAGGACCCAGGTCCTTTACCCAAAGGACATAGGGTACATCCTCTTCCAGCTGGGTCTCGGCTCAGGCTCGAGGGTCCTCGAGGCGGGCACCGGCAGCGGCGCCCTCACCATGGCCCTCGCCGAGTCCGTGAGGCCCGAGGGCACTGTCATCACCTACGAGGTCGTGGAGAAGCACATGGCGACCGCGCGCGGCAACATCGAGAGGTCGGGGCTCATGCCATACGTTGATATGAGGCTCGGTGACGTCACCGAAGGCGTCCCGGAGACGGATCTGGACGCGGTCGTGCTGGACATGGCGACGCCGTGGCTCGTGGTGCCCCACGCCTGGGAGGCCCTCGCCGGCAGCGGCGTCTTCCTGTCGTTCAGCCCCACCATAGAGCAGGTGATGAAGACGGTGGACGCGTTGAAGGATCGCCCCTTCATAGAGGTTGAGACCGTGGAGCTGCTGCTGAGGAACATCACGGTAGCCCCCGGTAGGACGCGGCCGAGGACCGTTATGGTTGGGCACAGCGGTTACCTCACCAAGGCTAGGAAGGTCTTGACGCTCATTGACTAGGCTCTGCGCGTATGTCTGACGTATGCGTAATCGAGTTGACTCAGGCTAGGTTTTGGGCGAGTGAGCCTAATTGTCGGTATCCCATGTAGGCGATGAGGCGTAGAGGTGAACTGAAAAAGGGGTTTATCGGTTTTGGAGCCGAGAGTATGCTGAAATATGAATCGTTTTTCCAGTTGTTTTCATGAATATTTTCTATATTTTATTTATTTTATTGAAAATCAAGTTATTCTCATCTGTTGTAAGAATAGTTTTTTTAATGGGTTTACTGGCGGGTTAAAGTAGGGCTGGCTAGTGGACGCTGGGCTCCCGAGGAACAGTAAGGCTCTCCCGCGAAGAATTAATATGGGCTACCGGAGCGGGACGCCCCAACGGCAACGAGGGACGACGGCCGACCGCTAGCCTAGCTCCACCCCGGGTTAATCAACTTTTGAGCTGACAAACATATAAAACCTCTCAGTCATTCAACATGCCACGATCTCATTAAACCGCTGCTGTGGAAGCCGCGTATATTTATCCCTTCGAATCAATATATCGGTGACCGTGTTCGCACATGGTTGATGCCTCCGATTTGTTACACAGATGCATTAACTTTCGGCGATGTAACACGGTTTCCTCTTATACAGTTACATCTCCGTATCAACATGTCATTCAATGTTACACGGTTAAGGCAAACATATTAAAACACCCAGAGACAACGGCGCCGGCCCATGAGGATAACCCTAAAACAATGCGCAGCACAGTATAGAGCGATACACATGCTAGACGAGAAAGCGCTAGGCATAATGAAGGAGATGATGGAGGCCTTCGGCCCATCCGGCTTCGAGCGCGAAGTCAACTCCATGGTGAAAGCCTACATGGAGCCCATAGCGGACGAGGTGCTGACCGACAAGCTCGGCACCGTGGCCTTCAGCCTGAAGGGGGAGGGGCCCACCGTCCTCCTGGCGGGCCACACCGACGAGGTGGGGTTCATAGTTTCCTCCATCGCCAAGGAGGGGTACCTCACC
>CAZEMD010000027.1:0-12538 GCA_964513225.1 uncultured Candidatus Bathyarchaeia archaeon
AAGTACCAGACGGCCGACATGGGCCTACAGTTCGACTGCCTCGTACACGCTACGGGGAGCGGCGGCACCCAGGCCGGGCTTGTGGCCGGCTCCAAGGCGTTCAACACAGGGATCAAGGTAATCGGGGCCTGCGTGGGTTACACTGAGAAGGAGGCACAGATGACTCGGGTTAAGGATATCATACAGGACACCAAAGAGAGGTTTGAGCTAGAGTTCACGGTCGAGGATGACGACGTCGTCGCTTACAACGAGTATGTCGGCGGCGGTTACGGCTACATATCAAAGGAGAAAGCCGAGGCGGTGAAGCTGCTGGCAGAGACTGAAGGCTTGTGCATCGACCCGGTCTACACGGCCACAGCCATGGCTTGCCTCATAGACCTGGTGAAGAAAGGCGAGTTCAAGAAAAGACATAACGTGCTGTTCCTCCATACAGGCGGGGCCGTCGCACTTTTCCCATACAAGGAGCCGTTGAAGGCTTACTCAGAAAACAGGCAACTACCGTGGACCATCCCCAAGTGGAGCCCCCAACACGAGTAACCCCTTTCCCCTCCACAACCTATCACAGTGAGGTAAAAAATGACAGCTCCCCCCGAAATCGACCTATACCTTCCCTACATATCAGAGGGGCTTGAAGGCGTAGGAGGGGTGATCAAGCAACAGCCGGAGCACTTCATAGTCGAGGAGATACCGGCCTACGACCCATCGGGGCAAGGCGACCACCTGTACGTCAACATAACCAAGAAGAACCTTAACACGCGGGACGTCCAGTTGCGGCTGGCCCAGCTCTTCGACGTGAAACCCGCGTACATAGGCAGGGCCGGTCTGAAGGACAAGCAATCCGTCTCGACTCAGAGCTTCAGCATATTGTTCGAGGGCGAGAAACCCGCAGCGTCAGACGTGCCCCAGATCATCGAATCGCAGGTCGGGGTCAAGGTGAACTGGGCCAAGTACCACACCAACAAACTGAGATCGGGGCATCTCAGAGGGAACAGGTTCGACATACTGGTCACAGGGCTAGAGATTGGGCTAGAGGAAGCCATAGCCAGGGCGGAGACCGTCAGCAGGCGCCTCGAAATTACCGGCGTCCCGAACTTCTACGGCTATCAACGCATAGGCGAGGAAGGGGAGAACACCTTAGCAGGCTGGCAGCTTCTCCAGGGGAAGAAGAGGATGCGGAACCGCTGGCTCAGAAGGTACCTCGTCTCTTGCTACCAGAGCCATCTATGCAACAGGTACCTGGTTAAACGAGTTGAAAGAGGGCTTTTCGGTACGCTCATCCATGGGGACATAGCCAAGAAGTACGACACCGGCGGATTGTTCTGGGTAGAGGACGTCGAGGCAGAGCAGCCGCGATACTTGAACAAGGAGATAACGTTCACGGCGCCCATCTACGGGTACAAGATGAAAACCGCTAAACACGAGGCCCACGATTTGGAGGAGGCCGTTTTACTGGACTCGGGCGTGACGAACGAGCAGTTCAGGAACCTTAGAGCCAAGGGCACGAGGAGACCCGGTAGAATCGTGCCAAGCATCACTATATCCGGATCCGACGAGGGGCTCAGGCTGCGGTTTGAGCTGCCCAAAGGCGGTTTCGCCACCACTGTTCTACGCGAGTTCATGAAAAACGAGCCCCAAATCGATTGACTGCCGTTTATGAACCCTGTTCTATAGCTTCCTTATGTTTCACTTACCCTGATCGATCATAGGTTTCTCAGTCTCTACCTTATTTAAAAAGAGAAAACAGGGTCATAGAACAGCAAAGCGGGGATAAGATGAGTCTGTTCGACAAGGTGGAGGTCATGGACTTCCTGATTAACGTGCTCAAAGACCATGAGAAGTCGCTTGACGCCTTGATATCGCGTGCCGAGAACGTTCTAGCCGAGAACGAGGAGAAGCTCGGCGTGAATGGGGGCTCACATGACTCCCCCATCAAGATAGTGCTTAAAGATTGGCCGGAGTTCAAGCGTAGAATAGAAAACGTCGAACTCGTATGTTTCGACATGGTGGACCAAGTCTTCATTGTATCTGTGAAAACCAGACAAAAGGTGTACGAGTACAGGGAACGGGTGCCAGAGCCCGTTTTAGAGGTTACCAGCCTAGGAAATGTGCATGGGGATTCACCGCAGCGAAAAGACAGGCTTAAGATTGGCCTTGAACTCGTCTGCAAGAAAGAAGCGGCTGGGAACATGAACGAAAATGGACACAAAATGACGTGCGACATCGACCCCCAGTACACGAGAAAGTGGCTATCGGATGAACTCAGCGTCCATCAAGACTTCATCGTCTGCGGCGACATCGAACTCTAGCTAGAGTCTAGATCCTCTGGGCTATGTATCTCGATCAGGCTTTTCGCCTTGCCGTAGTATCTTACGACGTTTTCTCCCTTCTGTGTGAGGTCGTAGGTAATCTTCGTACGCTTGTCCCGGGGGTCACCCTCGTTCTCGGACAACAAACCCTGGTTCAACAGGGATCTCAGTATTCCCTGGAGAGGCTTCCATGACAGGTTGGCGCCGTACATTATCTGTGTCGGTTTATTTGCCCCGCTTTTAACCTCCTTGAGGACGTCGATGTATATTTCGAAGCGGGACCTTCTTGAAGTCATGAACCCCACAGATGTTCAATTATTCGAGAGATTATTATATAATTATTTTGGATATAACAGTTCCATATGATGATGGATCTATGATATTGATTTAGAAAAAACATGTTTTTTTATTCATCTTCACCGGCATTCATTGCATTTAACTTATCCTGAGCATGTAAAGTCCTCGATATATGTGTGACTTTACGACATACATTTTCTTAATAGCTTCATTCGGCGAGAAACGTTCGGCATAAACCGCCGTATAAAGGATTGGAGACAAGCCAATGAATAGAAACAAGTTGCTGGGAAAGCGACGCGGTATGACCGGTCTTGAGACCGCCATCATACTCGTGGCGTTCGTGATAACCGCGGCTGCGTTCGCGTTCGTCGTCCTGAACATGGGTTTCCTGACGGCCGAGAAGGCCCAGTCAGTAATCAGCTCAGGCATGACCGAGGCAGCCTCGGCGCTGCTAACGGATAGCGGCATGATCGCTCAGTTTGCGAACGTGAGTGGTGACCAGAGCGACATCTGTCTCACCAAGCTGATTTTCTACCTGAAGCTATCACAGGGTCATGAGCCCATAGACGTCGACGACGCCGTGATGGTGGCGACCTACACGAACCAATATGGCCACGGCGAGATCTACGCGACAAACGGTACAATAATGACGATATCCGGCGTGAACAGCGACGGCGATTCACTACTCGAGACTGGTGAGAAGTTCAAGGTAGAGATCGAATTCACTGAACTACCAAATAGTGGTCTAGACCCTGCCTCGGCTGACTGGACTGAGAAGTACGCTCACCCATACGAGGAGTTCAGGATCGAACTAAGGCCCTCAGCAGGCGCCGTGTTGACCATCGAACGTCAGATCCCAGCCGTATACAGCGCAGTCATGACCATAGAGTAGCGTCATCTCCTTCCCCTTTTTTAATTTCACCTAGAAATCAGGTTAAACCAAGAGTGAAACATGGAAAATAGACCGATAATTCCTTTCAAACAGCTAAACATCGGGGATAACGACCCAGTGTGTGGTGATCTATAAACCTTTTAAAAAAATTCGATGGAGGTGAGACTGATGGCTGAGGACAAGGACTCATTACTAGATTTAAAGTCAGAATTATCCGCGTTGACGACAGATCTAGGCGATGGTGAGCCCGAGGGAGAGCCTGTCGACGTCGGCAGCGAGATGATAGACCTCAAACGTCGGATGGACAAGTCTGACCAGGAGATGAGGGCCATGACCGAGGCCATGAAGTCCACGCTGCTCGACGTCCGAGCGCTGATGCAGGACATGGACAACCCGTTCAACATGCTCCGCGAGATGGGCGTCGACAAACTCGTCAACAAGGCAGTCGAAACCGTCGAAGACGAGGTAATGAAGCAGAAGAGAGAAGAGTCAAAGAGGCGGATGGCGGGCAGAGAGGAGGGGCCCGCAGCGATAGTCACACAATACGGCGGAGCCGCGCCGCCCCAAACGTCCCCACCCGCGTATTCGCCCCCGGCTCCGTCTCCGCAGCCGAGCCAGCCCGCAGGAATAAGCCGGTCTCCTCAACAACCGCCAAGCCAAGAAGATTCAACGCCCCCCAAGATGAGTGAACCCCCTGCATCACATCCAGGGATGGGTAAACCCGCGCCTCAGCCACAGACAGGGGCAAGCCCATCTCTGGATGGTGATCTAGATTCCCTGAGGAAGAGGTTGTCAGTCAACGAGCAGGCGGTTCCTCTGATCTTAAGCCGTGTCTCCAGGACGGAGGAGGCCATCGACGAGCTCACCAACACCGTCCACGAGCTGGTGGAGGGGCTAAAAGGGGCATCGCCCTACGGCGAGAGAGCGCCCCGGCACAGACCCAGCCCCCTTGATAGACGGGGTATGAACGCGCTAGTAAGGCCGGAAAACTCCGGGGAGGTGTACTACGAGGCGTATATCAGCCTCGTGGCCGACTACCTTGTGCTTAGATTCGGTGAGAAGGGCTCCGAGGAAATACTCCTAGAGGGGATGTACAAGGAATGGGCGTCCCCGAGGGTGGTCAGAGACATCATGGACCACTTCTCGACGAGCGCCAGGACCATGGATAGAGGAAGCAGCGGCCCATCCCTGGGGCTCGGCACGATCAACTCCGATGTGGAGGACAAGATACTGGTGACGTCGCTATTACGGAACCTCGACAAGCCAGCCGCTGAATGGACCGAGCCCACCCACCTGTTCTTGTTACTCGCCCTGGTCACGAGGGCTAGAGAAAACAAAATCAACAGGGCATAGAAATGAGCTTCCTCGACAGCGACAACGCGAACATTCTAAAACTAAACAACCCCGAGCTAGACCGGAAGATAGGCGGGCTACCCCTCCCGTCCCTCAGCCTGGTTGAAGGCCCCAACGACGCGGGGAAAACCATTCTCGCCCAGCAGGTGACTTACGGGGCCCTGACGGCCGGGAAAAGAGTCGTATACATCACCACCGAGGACACCGTCAAGGGGCTCCTCACCAACATGGAGCGGCTGAACTGGAGCATCTCGGACTACTTCCTGGTGGGAAACTTCAAGATCACGACCCTCAACACCATCAACATGAAGTGGAACCAGGAGATCTCCAAGTACTACCTTATAGCGTTAACCAACTACATAAGACAGAGAGCCAGCGTATACGACATAGTCGTAATCGACGCCATGACCCACCTCATGACTCACGCGGACGAGAGCGATATCCTGGACTTCTTCAGCACATGCAGGTTCATCGTGGACCAGCTCGGCCAGACCTTCTTCATAACTATGCACCCCTACGCCCTCGACCAGGATCTTTTGACTCGTATCAGGTCGTTCTGCGACGGCCACATAATATTGGAGATAAAGACGTTCAGGGACAGAACCGCCCTAACAATTAACGTCGCTAAGCTCAAAGGAGCGACGAAAAACGTCAGCGACGTGATAAGCTTCGAGGTGAATCCGGCCTACGGCATAAAGATTCTGCCTTTCTCCTCGACCAGAGGATAGCTGTAACCACCTTTCCTACTCTGTGTTACTACTCTATAATTCCTATAAACAATGGAACTCGCTTGAAATACGAATAGATAACCCGGAACCCTAAAGAGGTTGTTACTTGGAATCCTTTGAGGCTATTGGTAAGAGCTTTGCCGGCTACGGCACAGACGCTAAAGTCAGTGTTGAGGGGCAGATCTCCAGGCTCGAGGGGTTCAACAAGAACTGGGAAAGGCGGGTGAAGAAGAACCCGTATTTCAGGCTGTACATGAGGAGCCTCTTCAAGAAGAAGGAGATCGAGCCCCCCACCCTGGTTGACAGCCTCTCTAGGGAGATGGGCGCCCTCGAGGAGCCCAACCTCATATACCCTGTCGGAGACCCCGTGTTCGTCCACATCCTTGTCGAGGGGAAGAACAAGGATCTACTCTACAAGCCGATCGAGCCCCGCCTATTGTTTGACAGGGACTGGATCTTGGCTGAAGTCGAGAAACGGATCGCCCTCTCCATCGACGACACCATCTCATTCAAGTCGACCGAGGAGAAGACGGACTACCTGAACGCGCTCCTCAAGGACATAGTCCTGGTCAACAGGAACCTGAAGCCGAGGGCCAGGAACCTCGAGCAGGAGGAGGACGAGAAAAAAGGGTTCCTGTCGAGGTTCAGGCAGGGCAACTTGGACAGGATCGAGCTAGACCCCCTCAGCTACGAGATGCTCAAGTACGAGATATACTGCGAGAAGGTTGGTTCAAGCATCCTGGAGCCTTTCATACGGGACATCTACATAGAGGACATCCACTGCAGCGGCCTCGGTCCCATGTACATAGATCACAAGATCTTCAAGACGATGGAGAGCACCATAGTATTGGAGACGTCGGAGGGGCTTGACGGCTTCGCCCTCAAGCTCAGCGAGATAGTGGGCAAACCTGCCAGCCACAGGGAGCCCATCGTGGACGCCAAGATGCCTGACGGGTCGAGGCTGAATCTGGTGTACGGGGAGGACGTCTCGGCCAGGGGCAGCAACTTCACCATCCGTAAGTTCGCCGTGAACCCCATCAGCATCTGCCAGATCATTCACTGGGGCACCATGAGCAGCCTTGCGGCCGCCTACATATGGATGCTACTGGAGAACAAGATGAGCATATGGATATGCGGGGAGACGGCGTCCGGGAAGACTACAAGCCTCTCGGCCCTCATGACGTTCATGCCTAGGGACTACAAGATCGTCAGCATAGAGGAGGTCCCAGAGGTCTATGTGCCGCATAAGAACTGGATACGGGAGGTCGTCAGGGACACAGCTCACTCCGGGAGCGAGGAAGGCGTCACCATGTTCGCGCTGCTAAAGGCGGCCCTCAGGCAGAGGCCCACGTACATCATCGTCGGCGAGGTGAGGGGCGCGGAGGGCAACATCGCGTTCCAGGCCATGCAGACCGGCCACCCCAGCATCGCCACCTTCCACGCGGCGACGGTGGGGAAACTCGTCCAGAGGCTCACGAACTTCCCCATCAACGTCCCCAAGACCCACGTGGACAACCTGAACGCGGCCCTGTTCCAGAGCGCCGTCCACGACTACGAGACGGGGAAGTACAAGCGCCGCGTCCTCACCATCAACGAGATCCTGGGGTACGAGCCGGCCGACCAGGCCTTCAACTTCGTAGAGGTCTTCAGCTTCGACCCCTCCACCGACAAGGTGGTGTTCAGGGGGCTTGGCACAAGCTACCTCCTAGACAACAAGATCGCCATAATGAAGGGGTACACGGGGACCGAGGTCAGGAAGATCTACGAAGAGCTGTTCATGAGGGCGGAGATCCTCGAGTACATGATAGCCCTAGGCATACTGGAGTACGACGACGTGCTGGACACGATCCTCTACATCCAGGGCGTCGGCATCGAGGAGGCCCACGCGAGGCTAAGACGCCAAGCATTGATGAAGCTGGGCCACGGCATCGAACAGGAGATCAAGAGCAAGGTGAATCAGGATTGATCATCGAGAGGGAGAGGCTGACAAAGTTCGTCGAGGGGCTCAGCAAGGGAGACAAGATAGAGTTCGAGTTCCCCTTCTTCATGCTCTACCTGAGGTCCATCACGTCTGGCACCATCACCAGGGTCCTGATGCTTCAGGTGGCCTCTGAGAAGCTCATCTTCAACAGCATCATGCCCTACCTGAAGAGGATAATCGTGTTGATGACCCAGTGGCGGTACCCCCAGGCGAAGGCCGCGGAGATCATTAGCACAGAGGCCCCGACGAAGGAGTTCAGCGACTTCCTGTTCAAGTTCAGCCAGAGCATTGCCTCCGGCGAGCCGGTGAACCTGTTCATAGAGAAGTACTACACGAACTACATGGCGGAGTTCGAGTCGTCGCGCATGCAGGCCATTAACCGGCTGAAGACTCTCAGCGACGCGTACCTCCCGATGCTGAGCATCACCCTGTTCATGACCACCACGATGCTCATCTCGTCCATCTTCTACGACCCAGCCATAATGATACTGCTGGCCATCATGATCGTCGTCATCGTGAGCTTCATACTCTACGTCCTTTCGTGGCTCATATTCCAGAACGCGAAACCCGACGCCATACTCGTGCAGGAGCAGAAGGAGAAGCCCCCGAGCAGGCAGCGCGCCGAGCACGCCGCCATAATGAGCCTGGTGTTGTCTGGATTAGTCATGTTTATACCGTTTGATAGCAGTTTCAAACACTTCATCATAATAGGGATATTACTGTTCCTGGGGGGCCTCGTCGGGCGGACATACGTGAACAACGCGAAGAAGAAGGAGGGGGACTACCCTGCGTTCTTCAGGTACATGGCCTCCAACCTCTCCGCCAACATACCGCTGGCCCAGATACTTCAGAGCGCCTCCGAGACCGACTTCGCCAGCCTAGACACAATCATCCAGAGCCTGAACAACAAGATCAAGATGCGCGTCGAGCCGAGGGTAGCGTGGTGGGGGTTCGAGACGGAGATAGACAGCACCCTGATCCGGCGGATCAACACCATAATGACGGACACCATATACACCGGGGGGGACCTGGGCATAGCGTCCAAGTTCATAGAGCAGTTCTACCACATCTACGTCACCATCAGGGAGAGGAGGTACGCGGCCGTCAGCTACCACGTGGGGCTGGTGGTGCCTCTGTACGTGATATCGGCCGCGTTATTCGCTACCATCGACGGCTTCTTCTCATCACTCATAGAGTTCATTGGGGAGATGGCTTCACTGCTGGACTTCTTCTCGGTGCCTGAAATATCATTCATGAGGCTCTTCTTCGTGTTCGCCTTGGTTTTATTTGCCTTCAACAACGTCTTCAGCGTCTACAACATGGAGGGCGACTCAAGGTTCACGGTGTTGTACTACACCGGTATGCAAATGGCTTTAGGCGGAACGGTCTATATGATTATCAGCGAGGCCGTCGCTAACTACCTGGGTGGAGTGGCTACCATATAGAGGTGATTGAATGAGCGAGTCGATAAGAAGGAACTTCGAGCCGGGAAGATGGCTATTGGTGTCAGGAGTCATGCTCAGCGTCGTGCTTATGCTGCAGCTTTACGCGATAAACGAGACCGTGGACATATCATCCATCGACAGCATCCTAGGGGATAACTACGTGGGGATGCTTCTCATAGCCTCGTATGTACTGACCACGGTGGCCATGGTCACCGTCGTGGTAGAGTACTTCAGCGTAAAGAAGAAGGTTGACGGGCTTCTAGCCTTGACCCAGGTTCTAAACGTGATAGAGGACCTGCAGTACCCCGGTAGACCCGGGGAGGTGGAAACCGATGATGTCCAGATGGTTAGGCCCCAGGCGTATGGTCTAGACGAGGAAGAGGAGCTCTATGAGTCAGAGTCCCTCCAGGAGATCAGAGCCATGGACCCCATGGAACGGGCTTATGGTTTGTTGGATGAAGAAGAGGGAGCCGCCGAGGAGCCGGGTGAAGCCTCCCCCTCCGAAGACGAGGGCTACCAGACCATCGAAGTGAAGGCGATGGAGGATGAGGCGGATGATCTTGAGCCCGAGGAAGAAGAGCCTTTACCAGAGGCAGGCTTGGCCGAAGAACAGGCGAAACAAATGGGCATCGAGGAGGACGAGGTCGAGGGGATGCTTGAGCAGAGTGAGGTCATATCCACGCTCTCCGAGCTGGAGCGGGTGGTCGAGGAGCTAAAAACTAACAAACCGAAGATCACGGCAGCGTAGAACTCTGATCCTCGGCCGCTCTCCACGCCGGAGCTCTTCCATATCTGCGATTCATAAACTATCTATATAATCTGAATCGAGGGAGACCAGAGATGGCGTCATCGGTAGTATCTGAAGGCATAGTCCTAGTTGCCGTGGTCATCGCGGCGGCGGCCCTGTCTCAGGTCTTCCTCACCTCCATGGCTGGGCTGGAGCATGGAACGCTGTCCATGACGGAAAGGCTCAACGACAAGATGAAGACAAACATCGACGTGATATCCGCCGTCAACACGTCATCCACAACGGTGAAGGTGTGGGTGAAGAACACAGGCACCTCCATCATACCCGCGACGGTGATCGAGATGAGCGACATAATGTTTGGGAGAATCGGGGAGTACAGCCACGTCCAGTACGCCGAGTCGGGGGCGGGCTGGGATTTCACGCTTCTGAACAGCGACGACACCAACTGGCAGAACTCCGAGACCATCGAGATAACCATAACCACGGCCTCGGAGCTGGAGAAAGGCGACTACTACTTCCGGTTCAACACCTATAACGGGGTGGACGACGAGCTCTACTTCACCATAGGGGATTAGGGATGGGTCAGTCAACCACAATAGCCACCGCCTTCACGGCCATCATGATACTCGCAGGCGTATCCATACTGGTAACCTCGACGGTTTCCAGCTTCGGCGTCATCAGCAGGGGGATAGACAGCATGGTCGCCCAGAACGAGGCCGTGTTGAACGAGGACGTGGAGTTCACGTCGTGGAGGCTTCTGGACTCACAGACTCTGAGGGCCAACGTGACTAACACGGGGGAGACCAGCATCCGGCTGAGAGACTTCGATAAGATGGACTGCATCGTGACTTACACTGTGTCGGGGAACAGGAACTCTACTTGGGTGCCCTACGCGCAGGCCGGCGACACGGGCAGTCACTGGAACGTCACTAGGGTCTTCTTCAACGGCGTGGAAGGAGACGAGGTGAACCCGTTGAAGCTCACGGCCCCTGTGTACGGAAGCTGGGACCCACGTGAGACCCTGGAGATACAGATCTGGCTCGAAGAATCTAACCCGTCCTTCCAGTACGTCACCCTGGTGACCCCGGACGCCGTCAAGGCGTCCACTGATCTATACATGGAGTACGAGGTGGGGGTAGCCATAGTGACGACGGGAGACACCTACGTGGACGTCGCTCACAGGCTTGGCAGGACCCCGAAAAACGTGCAGGCCACCCCGCAGTTGGACCTCGGCGGCACCGGTTTCTGGGTGAGCGACGTGGACTCCAGTAAAATACGGATCAACATCGGTTCCTCCCTCGGGTTCGACGCTCCTTTCTACTGGCGGATAGAGTAATCATTTATCTCCATCAATACTTTATTTAAAATAAACCATCTATTGTATACCTAGTTTATTTTATTGATTTTGTTCTATGCATTTATGATCTATAGATTTAAATTATAGATCAATGATCTATACTTTAGATCTATTTGTTTAATGCTTCGGAACTGAAGATCGAGACGGTGGCGTATCTACTGCTCATAGTCGGGGCGCTAGGGGACTGGGTGTCCACTAGGTTCGGGGTCTCACTGGGCCTCGTCGAGGGAAACACGGTGGCCGCCTCGCTGATGAACAGCGGCCAGTGGATGATGACGGATTTCCTCGTGGTGGCGGTCTGCATCCTGGTGCCCTACGTGTTGAACAGGATGGTGAAGACACGGGTTGCCGGGTATTTCATAGGGTTCCCTCTTGTCGCCGGCGTGGTCAAGATCGGGGTGAGCCTGTGGAATCTGAATATAATATTAAATTAAAATGTTAGAAAGAGTTCAGTTGTTCTTCCAGAGCAGGTTGAAGAGTATCTCGTAGCTCTTGACTATGCTCTCGTAGTTGGTCCACATGCCGTAGAGGTTGCTCTGGTCGTTAGCCATCAACAGGATCATCTCCCCACCATCCTTTATGAAGAAGCCCGGCAACTCGTGCTTCTTCAGGTACGCGAAGTCGCCGTTCCCCACCTCTATCTGGTCGAGTACGTAGCTGCTGGTGGGCGAGTAGTTAGTCAAAAGCCTGACCTCTATGCCTTCGTGCGCCGCCACCTCATCCAAGTCGTCCAGGAAAGGAGTGTTGTACAGCCAGATGAGGTTGCTGTCCGATACCAGTATTTCTATCCTCTCGCGGCAGCCCTCCAAGAGCTCGTTCAGCCTGACGCTAATGTGGCGTTTACCCTCAAGCACCTGGAAGGTCTCCTTGACGTGTTTAACGTTCTCGGGTTCGGGGAGGCTCTTCCATATACTCAGAAGCTCGGCCTTCCTCTGCTCCATCTGGTGGATGCGCTGCCGCCTCTCCTCTATGAGGTTCTCCAGGACCTTCTCGAAGGGCACGGCCACGAACTTCATGGGCCTCTCCATGACCCTGCTAATAAGCCCCTGCGCCTCCAGCCTCCGAAGAATCTTGTAAGCCTCCGTCCTGTGCACACTCAACGCCTCGGCGACGCTCTGAGCCTTGTGGGAGCCGAACCTCGCCAAGAAGAGGTAGACCCTCACCTCGTTCTTACTTAACTTGAACTTCGTCAGCGCCTGGTCGATGCTTTTCAGATCCTTCAGGTGGTCGATGGTCTCGGAAGGTATCCTCGACCGGCTCGTCTCCCTAGTGTACACGGGGAGAAGCTCCAGTTCATCGTCCATAAGCTCGGACTTTTTCTTCTGTTTAAGTTGTCCAACCTGCATGTTTTCAGCCCGAGCAAATCCATAGCAAGAATATAAAAAGAGATTCTGGAGAGATAAACTAGTTTCTGAATCCATGTTTTTCTGG
>CAZEMD010000028.1:0-12083 GCA_964513225.1 uncultured Candidatus Bathyarchaeia archaeon
GGCTCCTCGACATCCTTGAAAGACATGGGCTTTGCACCAAGAGAGCATACATAAATGAGAAATTAGAGTAATATTTTACCCATATAATGAACCATCTTTGATAGTCCTAAACAAAGAGTGAATGCTTCTATGTAAAAGATGAAAAAGTTGTTTCAGTCAATTCCCGTAAGGCGTACATATATATAATAGTTAACAACTGAAAAATTTAAGTATGAGAGGTAGAAAAAATGAATAAAGATGAAGAGGAAATCAGAGATCGGATATATGACTATAAAGACGCAATAAGTTCTAATGATTTTGAAAGCTGGCTTTCTCTTTGGGCTGAAGATGGCATTCAAATGCCTCCCAATACCTCACCAAAAATTGGAATCGATCACATCAGAGGAGCGAATAAGGGTCTGTTTAATGATTTGATTATGAGTATGGAAGTTATTAGATTTCATGCTGTTGAGGTTTTCAATGATATTGGAATCTCTGTCTGTGAATATAGTATCGAGAGTGAACCCAAAACTGGTGGAAAAAAGGGAACCGTCATGGAAAACGGAAAAGCATTAACGATATTCAAAAAACATAGCGATGGATCCTGGAAAATCCAATTTGACTGCTTCAACTCAAACATATAACGTTTAATCTTCTTGATTGATTCATCCTCCCATCGTTGTACCGATTAATATCCGTTGTATTGATCATACGGAGTTGAAATAAAAAATGCAGTCTTTCCCTGACCCGAAGGTAAGACTCTGATAGGCGTGTGAACTGTATGGAACACGTTTTCTCTGTTGAGATGAACTCGAAGAAACACGTGAAAAACATCTCCATCTCGGATGATACTCCTGAATGTGTGCTGTTTGAGGGTAATCTGGGGAAACTCATAGAATTATCCGTCGTGGAAGGCGATGTCCTAGAGCTTGTTGGTGAAAATGGTGTTCTGAGGCTGTCGCTTACTATAGAACAGCTACGGCAAGCACTCACAACCGAGTCTACCTCAGCTCCGAAGGGAGGAGCTGTAAAATGATGAAAAGAACGCGAAACATAAAGAAGATAAGAACTCTACTTGTACTGCTTGTGTTTTTCCTAATGCAGGCATCTGCAGTCTACGCCGACGAAGAATACCGCCACGTCTTAACGCTTGAGTCACCGGACCCTGAGAACAATGCGTGGTATGGCTACCGGATGGAAAAAAGCGGCAACATAATAGTAGTCAGCGAACCATTTGCGGACGTTGGTGAATTTCGAGACGCGGGTAAAGTATACATATACGATGTCGACGGGAAACTGCTCTCAACGCTACAATCACCGGCGCCTGGAAACGTCGATGAGTTTGGGCGTAGATTCGACCTATACGGAGACACAGTGATTGTTAAAGAATACACTGATATCGGTGATCTGCTCGGGGCCGGCAAAGCCTATGTGTTCAACACGGATGGAACCCACCAGTTTACCCTGCAGTCACCAGAGCCAATTAAAGGAGGCTACTTTGGAACCTCAGGCATCCATGATGATATTATTGTGATCTATGAGGACACGAGTAGGGGCATAGTCTACCTGTATGACGATGAAGGAGAATACCTGAAGACGTTGCACTCACCCGAACCAATGGTAGCGGGAAAATTCGGGCAGACAATAGAGGTCTGTGAAACCCTGATCCTTCTTGGCGAATATGGTCGTAGTGATGCTCCCTTAAGCCCTGGTAGCGTACATGTGTATAACCATAACGGAGACCACCTCATGACCCTGCAGGCCCCCGAGCCGGAGAACCAGGCCTTGTTCGGTGCATCTATATCCGTATCCGGCGACCTTATCGTCATCGGGGAGAGCTTTGCGACGGCAGACGAGGTATTTAGGGCTGGGAAAGCATACATATACAACACCGATGGAGAGCATCTGCAGACCCTGCAGTCCCCAACTCCGAAGATGAATGGCAATTTCGGTGACAGCGTGGCCATCGACGGGGACAGGGTGGTGGTCGGGGAGTGGGGCGCTAACGTGAATCCTTTCCAGTACGAGGGAAGGGCCTACGTGTTTGACGTCGACGGGACTCTTCTCCAGAACCTTACGGCGCCTGAGCCTTGTCCGCGGGCCGCGTTTGGGCTGGACGTTGACATAGACGGCGATACCATCGTGATAGGAGAGTGCTGGGCGGCGACCGAGGAAGTTGGTCAAGCGGGCAGGGCTCATGTGTACCGTCTTGGTCCTCCTGTAGAGGCCCAGGAGCCTGTCGAAGAGACGACCCCAGTTGCTGAGGAGGAGCCTGTGACGGAGGATGCTGGTGGTGGTATCCCGGGGTTCCCAGCTGTAGCACTCGTTTTTGGAATAATGCTCACTACGGTCTACATCACACAGAGGAAACGATAATCACCCATTTTTTTATCTACATTTTCGAGAGGCTTTCCTGCGAAACGTGAAAGAGATACTAGGAAAATAAGGGAAAAAGCCTGAAACGCAGGATGGTTCAATCAATCTTTTTCTTCGGGTTTCTTGGGACTATGAATGGCGTATTATCCCTGTAACTGATGTACTCCTGTCCGAACCTTTTGACTAGCTCAGGCTCCTCCTTTTTCTTTATCCAGAGCGAGACGGCAGCGACCAGGAGGGTTGACAGTATGAACGCCGTGGTGAACGACCCGTAGAGCAGCCCCACCCCCATCATGAACAGCCCGTACCCGAGGAGCATGGGGTTACGCGTGTACCTGTACAGGCCCCCTGTCACCAGCCTGGAGGACTGAGAGTCCTCCGCGACGTCGCCCCAGGGCATCCCCGAGCCATGGGAGTAGAGCTGCCATATCGATGCGACGCTGAGGAGGAAGCCCGCGAGGAGCACGGGGACCCCGGCCAGGCGTATGGGCTGGAGCGTCGAGTAAGGAAATATGTAGGGGTCGAGGTTTCCGCCGACGCATAGCAGGGTCTTTGGGATTACGAATAGGAACAGGGCCGCGGCCGCGAGCAGACGGAGCTTGTTCATCGAACAGACCCCTGTCTTTCTTAGACGAAAACTGGTGCATATAACATCATTGACGAAGCGTTTGCATAAACAAGAAAGGGGTCTGGCTCCGGGTGTAGATTCTGGTTACGTGAAGAAGGGGGTGTTACTTGGGTTTTGAGCCGTACTTCCCCCAGCTCACGATGTCGTCTAGGCTCTTCCTCTCCTTGGGCCCAGGCGTCTCGTCTGGCACCCCTACCGGCGTCAAAGCGACGACCCTGTACTTGTCCGGGATGCCCAGCAGGTCTTTAACCAGCTCCTCCCTGTTGGACTGCCCCATCCAGCACGTGCCGAGGCCTAGGTTCGTGGCCTCCAACACTATGTGCTCGAACGCTATACCGTGGTCGTTGAGGCACCAGTTGGGGGACGCCTCCCTGTCCGCAAGCCCCACGATCATCACTGGGGCGTCCGCCGCCCACGCCGATTTGGCCAGCTTCTTGATGGCCTCATTGTCCTCGACGACTATGAAGTGCCACGGCTGCCTGTGGGCGGCCGACGGCGCCACCCGGGCTGCCTCGAGTATCTTCAATATCTTTTCCTTGGGCACGGGAGTGTCCTTGTATCTGCGGATGCTTCTCCTCTTCTCTATTACTTCTTCAAACTTCAACTCGGTCTCCAAGTTTAGACATTGATGGGTCGATATAAAGGGAGTCTTTACAACAATTCGTTTACAGGCAGATCCATTATGGGTCCCGCGGAAGCGGGATGACAAACTCGCCTCTCATTAAACAGGGTTCTACGATTAAATTATGGATAAAATAAGAATCAGCGATTCGATTGAACCTTGTTAACCGTTTCCCACTCGTAAACCAGTATCCCGAAGATCAGCGAGTCCCGGTACTCTCCGTGGATGACCATGTTCTCCCTGAGCCTACCTTCGAGGCTCATGCCCACCTTCTCCAAGACCCTGACGGAGGCGTGGTTATCCGGGTCACAGGAAGCGTAGACCCGGTGAACACCCAGCTCGTCGAAGAGATACTCCACGAGGGCCCTCGCGGCCTCCGTCGCGTACCCGTGGCCCCAGTAACCCCGGTTCAAGACGTACCCGATGCTGGCCTGTATCTCCGTGACGCCGTGCATCCCGCAGGCCCCGATGAGCCTGTCTTCGCTTTTAAGGGTGATTCCCAGCCCGTAATCGGTTCTGGGCTGCTCTCGTTGCCGTCTCAGGTTTCTGTCTATGAACTCCTGGGTCTCTTCCTCGGTGTTCGGCCCGAAAGGCATGTATCTGACGGTCTCCGGGTCGCTCGCGTATTCGTGCACTGCCTGGAAGTCGTCTTGAGTGATCTCCCTGAGTCTAAGCCTCTCGGTGAGTATCTCCATGCCCCGTCCTCTCGATTAATGTCTTTTATAATTTACTTGAAACGTGGATAAAGTGATTTCTGGGGGAACATCGGTTAAACCGAAGATCATCGCTGAGCGGGTCCAGGGTTCCCGAAACGAGATCGGCCGCCTGATCCTCGGACCACGCTCTATTCATCATCAAGGAACAGCCTGGCGACCGCTATGCCGCTCTCACCCGCCACCGCGTAGAGCAGGTAGACGTCTTCTCCCTCAACGTAGATGGCCGGGTCCCTCAGCTGGTTCACGTGGCCATAGGCGACGCTCCGCACCGAGGGCTCCAGCGGCGCATCCGCGCCCTCCCAATCGGTCTCAGGGCGAAGCACCTCCACGGCATCCGTTTCCCGCCAGCCTCCCCAGTCCCCCGATAGGTCTATGGTGCTCAGCTGGATGCGTTCAGGCGTGTGCCCCACCTGGGTCCAGAACACGTACAGCGTGTCACCCCTCTTCAGCAGCGCGGCGTGCCGCATGTCGGGGTTAAAAAGCAGCGGCCCCTCCTCGAATCCGGTTAACGGCTCACGTGAACGGTAGAGCTGTCCCGGCATGGCCAGCGCGTAGGTGTAGCCGCGGTGCTTGAAGGCCCGCCAGTAGCTTCGGCCCAGCACCTTGGGCCCCGCTTCGTAGTGGACGCCGTCCCGTGACGTCGCCGCCCGGGTCACCTGGTTGCCGAACGACTCAAGGCCGTGGTAGTACATGATGAAGCGCCTGTTCTCGGCGTCCAAGTGGACGTCGGGCGACGCGATGTGCGGCCAGGTCATCTCCTTGACGAGGTCGTGGCCCAGCCCTTCAAGGTTGAAGCCCATCGAAGTGACGCGCGCCATGACGGCGTCGACCTGCTCCTGCGTGGCTTCCGGGGGCTCGACCCGGAAACGGGATTCCTCCAGCTGGAGGCTCCCCGGCGGGTGTACCGTCCAGGGGCCCAGGAGGCTGTCCGCGTAGGCGAGCCTGATGTAGCCTCCTTTGTGGTGGGCGAAGTAGAGGTAGTAGAGGCCCAGCCGGTCCTCCACCCAGTCCGGCACCCTGACGAGGGAAGGCCCCTGTATGTTCTCTCCGATGCTGGAGTGCGTCGCCTCGTTGATTATCGGGTGATCGAGCAGTCTCTCGACGGTGACGGTTACCATCTCTGAATCATCGCTTACAAGAGTCATAAAATTGTCGTATACGGTTAATCAGCCGTCGGCCTAGGGTGAGGATAAAACCTTCGACCTTGAACGAAATCTAGGTTTCCTTGATAATAATTGGAGAAAAAGGGAGGAGATATGGTTTTGTCTTATTCGTAGTCCCAGACCATCACTGTTCTCGTCTTATACAGAGGAGCTGCGTCTTGGTAGCTCGCATCCATCAGTGCCTTCTCCCAATCCGCCACCGTTCCTTTAAGGACATACACCATCGGTTCAGGGACACCAAATGGTCCACCGTAGAGGACGAGTGTTAGGTTGTTTTTCTTACATGCTTCCTTGAATGTCTCAAACATGGCTTTGATGCTGTCTGGTCCTTCTGGTTGTTTTTTAGGCCATCCGTATACTACAATGTATCCTATTCCCATAGTACCATCTCTGTGTTATCGGTTTGCATAAATTTTGACTGTTAGCAAACCCAAAAAACATAGGATACATGATTATTTATTTTTAACCTTACAAAATTAACGCCAGACGGTGATCCATTGTACCCGTCTAGCGGATTATTTTTAAAGGACACTAAACTGAAGACGAAGTGATTAAAGCAGGAAGGAGGCTCAGAGCTGGCTACCGGAGAAAAGGAGATCACGACCCGTGAATGGTACGACTTCGTGGGCAGCATGGCGGACGTCATCCCCGCCCTCCACCTCGGCGGCGAGGAGGCCACTAGGGAACTCCTCGAGATGTGCTCCCCCACACCCGAGACCCGGGTCCTCGACATCGGCTGCGGCTCGGGCCACACCGCCTGCGAGGTAGCCAGGGAGTACGGCTCAACGGTAACCGGGATCGACATATCCGAGATCATGGTCGCCATGGCGGAGCGAAGGGCGAAGAGGATGCGCCTCGAGGGACTGGTCGAGTTCCGGGTCGCTGATGTCTTCAACCTTCCCTTCGACGACGACAGCTTCGACCTCGCCATTTTCGAGTCCGTCATCACCACCCTTCCCGGGGACAAGCACGAAGCCCTCCATGAGACCGTCAGGGTCACCCGGCCTGGAGGCCTGGTGGCCGCGAACGAGTCCGTCGTCGGCTCCGCCCCCGAGGGGTTCCTCAGCTTAGCGGAGGAGCACCCGGCCACCTACGGCGTCTTCACACCAGAGGGGCTCAGGGCCCTCCTCGAGGAGTCCGGCCTCGAGAGCGTCGAGATGTCCGAGGTGCGGCGGTCCGGGACCCCCAGCATGACCGGCGAGCTCGGCGTGCTGGGGACCATCACCTTCATGTTGAAAAACTACTGGAGGATACTGTGGAAGCTTATCAGCGACCCCAGGTACAGGAGGGCCGCCCGGGTGGACGACGGGCTGTCCAAGTATATAAGCGAGCACGGTGGCTACGTCCTGATAGTGGGTCGCGTGCCCGAGTAAACCTCGTTGGACATCGCTTCTTTTTCTTTAATGGGTAGCAGTAACTACGGGGCTGAGAAGCTGCCTCCGGAGGTCAAGGAAAGATTCGACGACGCAATAGAAAGTGAGGTGACGTTCATCGTAGCTGAGGCCAACGGCGCGTGCAGGCACACAGCAAAAAAATTTTAACATTTAAAAAATCTATACCTTGCTGTATTCGGGGTCTACTGATATGATAGGTGGTTACGCTGGAAAGTTCTTGAGAGTAGATCTATCAAGAGAAACGTTGTCAGAGGTCGCCTTCGACGAGGAGACGTTGATGAACCACGTAGGCGGGGCCTCGCTCGGCATTAAGATCCTCTACGATGAGGTGCCCCCCACGACGCCCTGGTCGGATCCTTCAAACAGGGTTATACTCGCCTCTGGACCCCTCGGAGGCACGGATTTCCCTGGAACAGGGACGATATCCGTAGTCACCAAGGGATCCCTCACAGGAGGCGTCGCCTCCGGCCAGGCCAACGGCTTGTTCGGCTCATACATGAAATTCTCGGGCTACGACGGCTTGATCATCCAAGGGACGGCTGAGAGGTGGCTGTACCTAAACGTCAAACAAGACGAAGCAGAGCTGGTTGACGCGGGACATCTGGCGGGGAAAGGGACATACGAGACATACGACACCCTCATGGACGAGCTTGGAAAACGTGAAAGAGAGTTGAGCGTCATCTCCATCGGGCCGGCGGGAGAGAGCAGGTGCCTTTTCGCGGGCATCTACGAGAGGAAAGGTCACTCGGCGTCAAAGAACGGCCTAGGAGCGGTCCTAGGGTCTAAGAAGCTGAAAGCGATAGCCGTCTCCATGGGCGATAAACGCGTAGAGGTGAAGCACCCCGACAGGTACGGGGGCCTGGTTAAAAGGGTGAGAGAGAACGCGGCCAAGTTGAACGGCACCATAGGATCGGTGTACGATCTCCAGAAAGCAGGGCAGGGCGTTCTTCCCGTGAAAAACTACACCACGAACATCTGGGAGATATCCGACGATGAACTGGAAGCCTTCAAGGGATCTAACATACGGGAGCGCTATAACCCGAGGCCGAACCCCTGCTGGGCGTGCCCCGCGAATCACAGCACCATGATGACCATCCCGGAGGGCCCTTACGCCGGGATGGAGATAGAGGAGCCCGAGTATGAGCAGCTGGCCGCCTGGGGCCCCCAGATCGACAACAGGGACGTCGACGCCGCGGCTATGCTGAGCAGCTTATGCGACAGGCTCGGGTTCGACAACAACGAGATGGGCTGGATGATGGGCTGGCTCATGGAGTGCTACGAGCGAGGTCTACTGACGAGGGAGCAGCTTAACGGCCTGGAGTTTACCTGGGGGAACGTGGAAGCCGTCAGGGAGATGATGACCATGATAGCACACCGCCAGGGCATCGGAGACCTACTCGCCGAGGGGATAATGAGGGCGTCAAGGAAGATAGGCGGCGAGGCTGCGAAGGCGGCCATATACACTTTGAAGGGCAACGCGCCGAGGGGCCACGACCATAGAACCAGGTGGGGGGAGCTGTTCGACACAGTCGTCTCCAACACGGGGACCCTTGAGAACCATGTGAGCATATCCGGGTTGCCGCCGTACTCTTCGTGGGCGGGGCACCCCGAGGAGGTCTCCGACGGGGAGGCCCTCACCAAGGGAGTCATGATACTGAACGACTCCCTCGGCAACTGCCGGTTCCCCACGGGGCTGGACCTCGCCTTGTTCACCGAGGCCTTGAACGCCGTCACGGGGTGGGAGTTCACGCATGACGAGGCGCAGAACGTCGGGCTCAGGGCGGTGAACCTCATGAAGGTCTTCAACTTGAGGGCGGGCATCGGTAGGGAGCTCGACGCGCCGTCGGAGCGGTACGGTTCTACGCCTGTGGATGGGCCCAACGAGGGTGTCGGCATCAAGCCTGTGCTGGAGCCGATGCTGAGGAACTATTACAGGCTCATGGGGTGGGACGAGGAGACCAGCGAGCCGCTCCCCGATACGTTGAGGAAGCTGGGCCTGGAATACGTTATCGGTGACGAATCGTAGGAAGGCGAGGGCGTCGGGTTTGAGTGCTGAAGGGGAAAAGGTGCTCTTGATGGGCAGCAGCAAGTACAGTGCAGAGGAGCTGCCCCCGGAGGTCAAGGAGCGACTAGACGCGGCCATGGATAGCGGGGCATCCTTCATCGTCGCCGAGGCCCGCGGCTCGTGCAGGCTCTTCTAGGACTACCTCGCCATCAAGGGGTACAGGGAGGTGGTGGTTGGGCATGCGAGGAGCATACGGTACAACGCCGGGGGCTGGAGGGACCATAAGTACGGCGACGACCTGAAGGAGCGGGAGCGGAACATGATCAGGGACTGCGACCGCGCCATCATTATATGGCAGGACGAGAGCGGCGTAATCGCCGAGAACCTTGAGCAGCTGAAGAAGCTGGGGAAGCCCACGTTTCTCTACGAGTACGACAGCTCAGAGGGAACGGTCCGGGCGGGGGAGCTGGACCCACGTAGAAGCTACAGGAAGTCCTACCCTTACTGGGATCGAAGGTGAGTAGGCTAGGTGGCTACCGACAACGATAGTCAACGGCCGAAGCGTTTTGTCATGCGCTGTTAAGCCATTCAGGGTTCTTTGGCGCCGGGAGTCTCACCACGCTTCGGCTCAGCTATGATTATTGTCTTTTCCCTTAGATAAACGATGGAGCTTCCCCTCGTCTCCTCCAGTAGACTCCTCTCCATCCTCGCTAGCCCCTCACGCAACTCTTCGTCTGTAAGCAGCGTCAGAGTCGAGAAATAACGATCCTTTCCTCTCCTGATTAATCGTCTGACGTCGTCCTCGTCTGAGACGCGGCGTTCTTGTGACGTTTTACGGATGCTGACATCGAACCCGAAACCCTTCAATATTTTTGTTAGGCTGTCAACAGATGGGAATCGGTTTAGATCGATCTCCATGATTCTGGGGATGTGCCTGTGATATGGGTTCTTGTGAAACTGGTCGTGGTCATCGGTGACTATGAGTAGCTTACCGTGGGGCTTCAGAAACCTGTGTATCTTCGGAAGGGTCTTGATGATGTCGATGTGCTGGATGACGTAGCTGATTAAAACTGCGTCGTAGGACTCTTCCTCGAACTCTGCAGTCTCTATGTCCTGTAGAAGCCATTCACCCTCGGGGCACTTCGATCTGGCCTTTCCCAGCATCTCTTCGGAGATGTCCACGCCCGTAAATTCTAGATCAAAGACGTCTGCGAGGGCGATCGAGTAGTTTCCTGTGCCGCATCCGACGTCTAACAAAGAGAGTTTTCCGTGTTCTGAGGTGATTCCCTGTATTTCTTGAACGAGGATCTCCATCACCCGTCTATCGAGTCCTCGATGCTTGTCGTATATATCGGCCATCTGCCTGAAACTTTCTCTGGAGTCCAAGGCTGTTGCACATCTATGATGTTAAGGGGTTAAATGCCTTCTCTGACACAGAGACGTCTTTATTTCTGGAAAGTGACATGGGCGTCGACTCGTTGATCAATGCATACATATTACATTCCGCCGCGAGTATGTTCTGGAGATCGTTTTGGTGATTATAGACGACGGCCCCCTAAGGGAGCTGGGGGCCAAGATACTGGAGGCCGCCGGGACCCCCGGCGAGGAGGCCGCGTGGGTCTCCGAGTGCCTCGTGCTAAGCAACCTGAAGGGGGTCGACTCCCACGGGGTCCAGCAGATACCCGGATACGTGAAGGCGATAGAGGAGGGGTTCCTCAAGCCGGGGGCCAAGGCCACGCTGCTGGAGGAGAGGGCGGCGACTAGCTTCTACGACGGGAACTGGGGCTACGGCTACTCCATAGCCCGGGAGGTGATGGCGGCGACCGTGGAGAAGGCACGGGAGGCTGGGGCTGCGTTCTCCGGCGTGAGGAACGTCCATCACATAGGCCGCGTCGGTAAGTGGGCCGAGCTGGCCCTGGACCACGACATGATAGGCGTCGCCAGCCAGCCCGGCGGGGTCTACATCGCGCCGTGGGGCGGCGTCGAGAGGAAGCTCCCCATAGCCCCCATAGCGTTCGCGGCGCCCACCGGGAGGCACTCCCCCATCGTCGTGGACATGTCCCTAGGCCCCATAGCCGGGGGCCGCACCGCCATACTCGCCCAACGGGGCATGAAGGTCCCCCTGGGCTGGTACATGGACGACGAGGGGAAGACCCACGGCGACCCAGCGGTCTTCAACGAAGGGAAGGGGGCTCAATTCCCTCTGGGGCAGCCGGGGCTCGGTTACAAGGGCATGGCCCTTTCGTTGATGGTGAACATACTCGCGGGCCCCCTACTGGGCCACGTAGAGACCCAGGCCCAGGCCTTCAGGCGGTGCGGAGTATTCCTCGCCGCCATCGACCCTGGGGCCTTCACGCAGATGGAGACCTTCAGGGAGGGGATGGACGCCCTCGTCTCCGACGTGAAGTCGTCTCGCCTCGCGGAGGGCTTCGACGAGATCACGGTTCCCGGGGAGCCAGAGTGGAGGACCATGGAGAGGCGGCGGAAGGAGGGCATCTACCTTGACGACGAGATATACGGGAGGATACTGGACACCGCCGAGAGGCTGGGCGTCGGCACCGCGGGGTACGAGGGCAGGCCCGGTGAGGAGTCCGAGGTCCACCCGTCCTACTCGTTGAAAGACAGGTACAGGTGAGCCTCGGCGACCTCTTGGAAGCCTTAAATGGTCATCCGCGTCAGCTATGGGTGATGTTTCATGAGCGGATTGTCTGAGGAGGAGATCCTGGAGGGGCTCAGGGAGATAGACACCCCCACCATCTCCAACGTGGTCGCCACCTACCCCAAGTCGGAGGCGTGTCTCAAGCTGTACGACGCCTGGTACGGCGGGTGGTACACCGACACCACCATCAGGTGCGTCTACCCGGAGATGAGGCCGGTGGTCGGCTACGTGGCGACGGTGGTGTTCTGCGAGGAGTCTGAGAGGTACACTGGCGTGGATCGCTGGGTCCTGCCCGAGCACATCGACTCCACCGATAAGCCCGTGGTGCTGGTGGCGGAGCAGCAGTTCCCCACTGAGCTGGCGAACAGGGTGGGCCTCTTCGGCGAGATGATGACCACAAGGTACAAGGCCCTGGGCGTGGCGGCTGTGGTGACCAACGGTCCCATGAGGGACATAGACGCCATCAAGCCGCTGGGGGTGCAGTACTTCTGCACGGGTACGACGCCGGCCCACGGGGACATGATGATTAAGGCCGTCGGGG
>CAZEMD010000029.1:0-12049 GCA_964513225.1 uncultured Candidatus Bathyarchaeia archaeon
AGAGCAACGCCCTCCTGGTGGAGCGGGTGAGGACCATAGCCGAGGCGCTGAACATAGAGGTCGCGGAGCCGGACGAGGCGCGGAGGATATTGGGGATAGGGTGAGTGTATGGATAAGCTGATCATCACGGCGGCGGTGACGGGCGGCGAGTACGTGTCCAAGGCGACGACGCCATACGTGCCCAGCACCGTGGACGAGATAGTCGGGGAGGTTGTGGCCAGCGTCGAGGCGGGCGCCAGCGTGGTGCATCTCCACGCCAAGGACCCGGTGACGGGGGAGGCGTGGAGCGGCGACCCCAACCCGGTGCTGGGGGAGTACGTGGAGCGCATCAGGGACGAGGTGGACGTGGTGATAAACGTCACCACCGGCGGCGGACGCGTCGGGAACCCGCCTGAGATGTGGGACAGGCTGGTCGAGGAGCGGTGCAAGCTGGGCATGGAGATGATGAGCCTCAACATGGGCACCATGAACAGGTGGGCCGAGCACCCCACCGGCGACATCTTCCTCAACACCGTGAAGATGATTGAGCGGTGGTGCGGCTACATGGTGGAGCACGGCGTCAAGCCCGAGCACGAGGTCTACGACACGGGCATGATAAACGTCTGCAGGCAGATCGCGGACAAGGGAATAGTGCCTGAGCCTCTGCACATCCAGTTCGTGATGGTGGGCCGCACAGGGTTCCTGCCGTCGCCCCGGATGCTCCAGTACTGCGTTGACCAGCTGCCGGCGGGCTGGACGTGGAGCGTGTGCGCGTTGGGCCGCCACCAGATACCCATGGCCGCGGTGGCGACGGTGATGGGCGGCCACGTAAGGGTGGGCTTCGAGGACAACGTATTCCTGCGCCGCGGCGAGCTGGCAAAGAGCAACGCCGATCTGGTGAGGAAGGCGGCGAACATCGCCCGGGAGCTTGAACGGCCCATAGCGACGCCTGACGAAGCCCGGGAGATGCTGGGGATAAGTGGGCGCTAGCCGCTTAAGCCGAGGGCGTCGAGGATGAACGCGTACTCGAACGCCGTGTCCTTGAGGTAGTCGTACCTGCCGCTGCTGCTGAAGTGGCCCGCCCCCATGAAGGTCTTCAGCATGAGCCTGTTTCCGTCGGTCTTGGTTGCCCTGAGCTTGGCCACCCACTTCGCCGGCTCCCAGTACTGGACCCGGGGGTCGTTGAGGCCCGCCGTCACCAGCATCTTCGGGTACTCCTTCGCCTCCACGTTGTCGTAGGGGCTGTAGCCCAGCATGTAGCGGTAGTACTCGGGGTCCCTGGGGTCGCCCCACTCCTCGTACTCGCCCGCCGTCAACGGTATCGACTCGTCAAGCATGGTGGTCACCACGTCCACGAAAGGGACCCCGGCCATGACGGCCCTGAACAGCCCTGGGGCCATGTTGGTTACCGCCCCCATGAGGAGCCCACCCGCGCTCCGCCCAACGGCGACGAGCATGTCTCTGTCAGTGTACCCCTCGGCGATGAGTTGCCTGGCGCAGGCTATGTAGTCGGTGAAGGTGTTCCTCTTCTTCAGGAACTTGCCGTCCTCGTACCACTGGCGCCCCATCTCGCCGCCGCCGCGGACGTGGGCGATGGCGAACGCCCCACCTCTGTCCAGCAGGCTCAGCCTGTTTGAGTTGAAGGCCGGGTCCATGCTCGCCCCGTAGCTGCCGTAGCCGTATAGTATAAGTGGGCCGCCCCGATCCTTCCTGAAGCCTTTCCGGTAGACGAGGGAGACTGGTATGCTGGCTCCGTCGTCGGCCGACACATACAGGCGCTCGGATTCATAATCTTCGGGGTCGTACCCCCCCAGCACGGGCTGCCTCTTGACGAGGGTCCACTCGAGCGTCTCCATGTCCATGTCGATGGCGCTCATGGCCGTGGTTAGGGACGTGTAGTTGAAACGCAGCTTCTTCGATTCAAACACGGGGTTCAATACCTGCATGTAGGTGTACACCTCCTCGGGGAACCTCACGGGCCTCGACTCCCCGGTCTCCATGTCGATGACCCGCATCGTCTTGAGGCCGCGTCTTCTCTCATGGACCACCATGTACTCCCCGAAAAGGTCCACGTCCTCTATCTTGACGCTGGGCCTATGCGGTATATACTCCTCCCAGCCTCCGACACCCGGCTCAGAGGCGGAGACCCTCACCACCTTGTTGTTCACGGCGTCGCCCTGGTTGGTTACCATGTATAGATAGCCGTCCCTGTGGCCGGGTCTGTACCTGAGGCCCTTCTCGCGGCGGTGGATCAGCCTGGGGCTGGCCGAGGCGTCGTCGGCGTCGATGAGATGGTACTCGGTTGTCTCCATGCTGGAGAGGCCCATGAGCAGGAAGCATTTGTCCCTTGTCTTCGACAGGCCGAGGCTGAACAGCTTGTCCTCCTCGTGGTACAGCATTTCGTCGTCCGCTTGTGTTGAGCCGAGTACATGGCGGTGGAGCTTGTCGCTTCTCTTCGCCTCGTCCTGCGTGGCGTAGTAAAGCGTCTCACAGTCGTTGCCCCACTCTGCGCTGTAGGCGGCGCCGACGATCCTGTCGGGAAGATGCATCCCCGTCACAAGGTCCTTGAAGTGGATGGTGAAGTTCTCGTTCCCGTCTCTGTCGAGGCTGTAGGCGAGGAGCCTGTGGTCGGGGCTGATCTTGGAGAAACCCATGGTCAGGTACTTGAGGTTCTCCTCCTCGACTATCGCGTTGAGGTCCACGAGCACCTGCTCCTCCGCGTCCATGGTTCCTCTGCGGCGGCAGCGGATGGCGTACTGTTTCCCCTTCTCCGTCCGGGTGTAGTAGAGGTAGCCGCCGTTCCTCACGGGGGCGCCGGTGTCGGTCTCCTTTATCCTCCCAACCATCTCCTCGTAGAGACGGCGCTGAAGCCCCTTCGTGTGCCTCATCGACTGCGCCGTGTACCTGTTCTCCGCCTCTAGGTACTCTATGACCTCGGGGCTCTCTTTCTCCCGGAGCCAGTAGTAGTCGTCGACGCGGGTGTCTCCGTGGACGGTGATCGTTTTGGGTCTCTTAGCCGCTGAGGGTGGTCTAGGGGTGCTCATCGACATCTAGACAAGATGAGGGGCCCCGATTATTATCTATAGCCGTCACGGGATTCACTCGGTTTAATAAACATGGTTCACTTGTCTCCTTGATATCCTTTGAAGTTCTACTTGACAGGCCTCGGGAACCTCTACGAAAACGTGGAGCACATCACCGGGGCCATAATCGAGGCCGACAGGCTCGGGCTCGACGGCGCGCTGATGCCGGACCACTACATGTGGGGCCCCGAGATCGGGCACAGCATGCAGAACCCATACAGGACCCTGGAGACCTGGACCACCCTCACCTACCTAGCCGGGAAGACCCAGCGGATAAGGCTGGGCACCCTCGTATCGCCGCTGCCTTTCAGGCACCCGGGTGTGCTTGCTAAACGGCTCAGCACCCTCGACTTGCTCACGGGAGGCAGAGTCGTGCTGGGCGTAGGCGCAGGTTGGAGCAGGGTCGAGTTCAAAGGCTACAGCGAGTGGCTTGAAACAGGGCCGCGGGTGGACAAGACCCACGAAGCCCTAGACATAATGCTGAGGCTATGGACCGAGCCAGAGGTAACACACGAGAGCCGGCACTACAGCATCGAGGGCGCGGTGCTGGACCCGAAGCCCGTTCAGAAGCCCTACCCCAAGCTCCTCTTTGGTAGCCAGGGCGACAGGATGCTGAGGCTCACAGGCAGGTACGGGAACATATGCTTCATCCCGCCGTGGGCTGGGCAAAGAGCCGCCGAGATAATGGGCAAGGTGAGAGAAGCAGCCGAGGCCGCCGGGCGGCTGGACGAGATAGAGTTCATGCTTGGCGACATGGGTTCAGGCGTCTACGACTCGGGGGAGTACTCGAGGAGGATCGAGTCATGGGCCGAGGCCGGGGCCACATACGCCGCCGTGGCTTTCCCCCGTGAAGGCTTCAGAGAGGCCATGACGCAGTTCGTTGAAGACGTTCTACCTTCGTTCACCTAGCTGACCTCCCCTTTTCCTCGTATGAGTCTATAGCGGAGCCTATCATGGCGTAGAGGCGTTCGCATTCCCTACGCTGCTCCTCGGGCATCAGCCTCCACACGGTCTCCGCCTTTTCCTCGAAGTGTTTGACGCAGTCGTCAAGGACGATGTTAGGCCCATCGCTTCCCTGAGACAGTAAGACCACTGGAGTCTGTTCCCCCACTCCTCGGTCGTGGTCTAGGTCTTCGAGGTCTTTAATGATGATAGAGATGGCCCTGTGAACACGGCCCAGCTCAACCCACCTAGACACGGACTCCTCGTCGTATCCTTTGGCTCTAAGAGGTAGCTCGATGAAGGCGTCCATGTCCATGCTCTTTACCTCGTAGCACCTGGTGACGAGCGACCGCCTCTCCTCGTGGCTGGCTGCCTCGTTGATCCTGTTCCTGTATAGAAGCTCGGAGAAGGCTATCAAGAGTATCTTCTGGAAATACTCCTCCACCGTCTCCCTCTCTTCGTCGCCTATCACGCTGCTCATCTTGGCTATGGTGCTGATGAGTTCAACTATGTATAGGGACATCTCGTCTTTCCCCATGGCCTCGTCGTAGACGTCGTCGAGGAGGTTTATCATGGCGTCTAGCAGCAGCGAAGTCTCCAGATTCGAATCGGGGTAGTCTGCTATCCCTCGGTACGCGATCTCGGTTCTCAGGGTCTTCCTTCCAGTTCTCCACTTCTCTATGAGGTTATCAGTGGACAGCCGGGTCATGTGCATATACTGCGCTTTTTCAGATTCGGAGAGAGGCGTGTAGCTGAGGCGGTCGATTCCTCCCCTCATCATCGACCTGTATCGGTCTATCAGCTTCGCCGTTACCTCATTCTCCTTGTGCCCCGGCCTCAAAGTATCGTCTCCTAAGGTCTTCGTTGAATAGCCGTCTAGCCTTCAACAGCTGTGAATCAAGCTTCTTCATGATGGGCGCGCATGCCTCCCTGTACCCCTTTAGGGGGTTTCCGTCGTCGATGGCCCGCGCGGCCATGGCTCCAGATTGGAGCGCGTAGCTTATGCCTTCGAAGCTAGAGGGACTTATGAGCCCAGCTGCCTCTCCTGCGAGCAGCAATGATCCTTTCCCTAGCATTATGTCGCCCACATCTGCTATACAGTGAGCGTATGAGCCTTCCCGTGACACGACTTCGAGTTCTGCACCGAAGAATTCGGAGACCTTCTTCAGTAGCCTCTCGGTTAACCCTTGGTCCGGTTCATCCTGTATGGTTCCGAGGATGAAGTGGTCGCCTTTGGGTATCATCCATACGTACTTGCAGGTGGTTTCGCTGTCATAGATGAACCAGGCCACATCTTCGCTTGGTTTGAAGCCCCTGACTTTCATCTGTATCAACAGGTGTTTCTTCAAGTCTCTGCCTGCGGCCGTCTTCCTCGTCTCGGAGTCCACCCCGTCCGCCCCTAAGACATATTCTGCTTCGACCATTTTCCTCGAGCCATCTCGTTCCATCAGGATAACTCTCTTCTGTTTTTGGTCGTACCCGATAAATCTCGTATGGCTCATAACGTCGATGTTCGGGGGCAGTTTATCCAGCTGCATCTTGCTGAGCCTTCTCCTATCGATGTTCCAGAAAACACGCCCCGTCTTTTGTACTAGATCGTTGTCGAAGTCTACGTACACCAGTCTAAGATGAAAGGGTGAGATCAGCGCCTTCTGTATCCCATCCCATCTCTCCACTATCTTTATGGAGTCCTCGTTGAGTAACCCGCCGCAAGGCTTCGACTGCGGTAGCGGTCCTCTGTCTATCAGTAAAATCCTCTGCCTCTCATCGAGTTCAGATGCGGCGCTGCAGCCTGCGGGGCCCGCCCCAACTATCACGACGTCGTATCTTTCCACGGCCTAAATGTGCTTGATGAATTTAATATTGTTACCAGCGAGAGACAGGCATTGTTGGTGTGTCGAGCCTACTCTGTGTCGAAATAGAGCGGCTTTTTCCCTATCTTGCCCACCAGTCTGTGATACAGGTACTCGTTCCACTCCCAGAGCCTCGGGGCGTTGAATCTTTTACGGGTTTCAATGATCTCGCTGTCTAGCTTCTCCCACATCCATATGATGGGGGCCGCCATCAGCTTGTCCACGATCTCCAGCTCTATTAGCTTCATGCTCACCAGCAGGCCAATTCCTTCGAAGTAGGCGCACATGCTTAGGAACTTGCTGAACTCCTCGGGTTGGCTTGGCCCGTACTTGGACCAGAACTCCTCGTAGTTATCCCATCTCCACTCGAAGAACATAACCGTCCAGTCTTTCATGAAGTCCTCTGACTTAAAGTGGTTGTAGAGGTTCAGGAACAGCTGTGCTTTCCGTGTCTTAATCTGTATCTGGGAGCCAGCGATGTAGTAGCCGATGCCTACCAATACTCCGACCACGGTCACACAGTCTCTGAAGAAATGGAACGTAGCTTGGTCGATCACATTCAACACCTAACAAGGATTCTTAGTAACATGTAAAATACGTTAGAACAGATATAAATAAAAAAGGGATTATTCTACTCCGTCAGCGTTTACTGGATAGCCATGCTTCCCTGAGAAATTCTTCCTGTAGTCCATCCATGCTATTAGTACCATAGGGAGGTCTTCTTCCTCGAACTGCCAGTGTGCGATGTATCCCCTGTCACTTAGATCATCATCAAAGTCGGTGAGTGGCATTATGGTGCTTATATTTGCCTTCAAGAGTTCAAATGTTAGATCTTCATATTCTTCGAGGATATCTTCTATTATATCCTTCATTGTTTTCGGAAGTGTTTCGAGAAACGTTGGATCATTAATTTTAATCCAAACCTTTCGTAACAACGGAGTGTCTGAGATCCATTCATGTGCCTCTTTAAACGTAGTTATATTTACCTCTACCTTATACTGCTCCCAATAATGTTTGTACAGCCACAAGCCTTGGTGATTAGTCTTCGATAGTATCGAGAAACCCTTTATCTTAGCCATTTTCACAACCTCTTTACGCTCCGGTTCCGGAGCCTAGACTCGGCCAAAGGTGTACCTGTTAGCCAAATCTGACATTATAATATATGAAAAATATTTATAATACTTTTTATTATCTACGTTTTATTTTAAAAAGAAATCATCGATTTTTACATCTTTTATTCAAAAACGTTGATGAAATTTATATTTGAACAGCAGATTCATGTCTCCCAGTCGTCATCGTCCATCTTCTTCACGAAGTCAACGAGAAGGCTAACTAGAGCGTTGTTCATCAGCTCGCCTTTCTCCTTGGTCGCCTTAGACGGGTCCCCCGTGGCACCGTAGGGCGTCAGCTCGTCGAACGTCCACTTTATCTCGACGTGGGGTGGCAGATCGGGGACCACCCCCCGGGCCCTGTCCATGTCTACCAGCGACGGGTCCACCCTGAGCATCATGCTGGTCTCGCCCTCCCCGGCGTGGCCGAGGCCGCCCCAGACCTCGAAGGTGCCCGGCGGCACAAGCTCCCCGGCGGCCACCCACCAAGCCTCAAGCACCGCGATCTTGAACTCGGGGCGCCTCGTCCTGTACTCCCGGGACGCTGCGTCTATCGCCGGGATGTTGCCGTCGTGGCCGTTCACTATGAGCAGATGCATGACGCCGTGCTTCACCAGCGAGTCGAACACCTCCGTTAGAACGTGCATCAGCGTCTCGGTGCTCAGGGTTATGGCTATGGGGAAGCTGCTGTAGTGGGCGCTCATGCCCACGGGGATGGTGGGCAGCATCAGAAGCCCCTCCACCCTCTCGGACACCTCCCTGGCCAGGTGCCCGGCCACCAGGGTGTCCGTCCCGTAGGGCAGGTGGTCCCCATGGTACTCCGTGGCGCCCACGGCGAGCACCGCCTTATCGTAGCCACGCTCCCTGTACTCGTGCCCCTTCAACCTGAGAAGACTGTTACTCAAATACACCACTGGAAAAGTATGGAGCCACCACGTTAATATGCTTCAGGGTCACTCGTCGGGGGCCACGGGGTCAGGCTGATCCGGGCCCACGCGGCCCACCTTGATGTCCGCGTATATGAAGTTCTCCGACGGCACAGGGGAGCCGGCTAGGCGCCGCAGCATAAGCAGCTGCCCCACGTGGGCCATGGCGTCCGACAGCGGCCCCTGGAGGAGCTGCGTCTCCGTCACCTCTCTCGGCTTACCCTCAGCCATGGACGCGTCTAGTCTCTCCAGCGTCTCGTAGAAGTGCTCCACCTCGCCGCTCCACGGCTTATCGTCGAAGTACGTGGTCTCGTACCTCTCGTAGAAGCTGTGGGCGTAGCACAGTACGCCGGTCACGTGGTGAAGGATGCGTCGAGGCGTCCTCACCCCCATCCCGACTTCAAGCTCTGGATAGCCTGGCGGCGCGTCCCCGATGGCTTTAGAGGCGTGGTACGCTATGCTCGCCAGGAAGTGCCTGAGAAGCGTGTCCCTTTCGTCCATGCCCAGAATGAGTCTGCGGAGGCATTGAGGCTTTCGGCTAGATATCTGACCCACCATGCTACTCTGGGCTCTCCCCGAGCCCCTCCAGCCGCCTTACCTCTTCCAGCGCCTTGATGGCCACCTCTAACATGTCCGGCTCCGGCTCCTTCGTCGTCAGCCTCTGGAACCACAGCCCCGGCACCGTCATCAACCTCATGATCGGCGAGTCCCGGTGCTTGTCGCTGAGCCTCAGCACCTCGAAGGAGAGCCCCGCAAGCAACGGTATCAGCAGCACCCTGTAGGCTATCCTCAGCGCCAGGCTGTGGGACGGTATGAGGCTGAAAACCACCACGCTGGTGAGCACCACGATGAACAGGAAGCTGGTGCCGCAGCGGGGATGAATCCTCGGGTACCCGGCAACCTCGTCCACCGTCATGCTGGCCCCCGCCTCGAAGGCGTTGATGGACTTGTGCTCGGCCCCATGGTACTGGAGCACCCGACGCATCTCCCCCCACCGGGAGATGGCGTACAGGTATCCCGTGAACATGGCGAGCCTCACCAGCGCCTCAACCAGGCTGAACACGAAGCCCTCCAGGTGCAGGTAGTTGGTGAGCACGAACGGCACCACCATGAACACGCTGCTGATCACCACCACCAGCGCCAGCACCAGGAGGTAGTCTGTGAACCCGAACTCCTCCTGCTCCTCCTCCAGCGCCACGTCCGCGGACCGGAAGATGCCCTTCATCCCCCAGTACATGGCCTCAAGCATGGCCACAACGCCCCTCACCACGGGGAGCCCCAGCAGCGGGTTCCTCCGGGTAAGCGACGAGACCCCCTGGGAGATGGTGGCTATCTCGCCGTCGGGCCGCCTCACGCACATGACCAGGTGGCTGCGGCTCCGCATCATTACCCCCTCTATGAGGGCTTGGCCGCCGAACGCGAGGGACTGCTCCTCGGCTCCGTCATGGGGCTCCGTCATGGGGTATACAGCATCATTCATCGTGATAAAAGCTGTCATGATCTGTGTGAAGGACGGGTCTGGTGTCTGAAAACGGCCCTTAATCATGATTGGCGCCGCTGACCGGCTATCCTCGGGTCCGTAAGCACGGCGTACACATAGTACCTGGCCGTGACCTCGTCGCCGAAGCCGTCGGGATCGTCCACGGGCAGCATCTCATGCGCCTTCTGGAAGTTACGTTTGGTTATCCTGAAGTCGGTCCTGTCTATGACCACCCAAGGCCCCAGCAGCTTGTAGGTGAAGTCCAGCCCACGGACGGTCCTGAACACCTCACCCCTGTTTGACCGTATCCTGTCCCACACCTCATCGAAGTCAGCTGAATCCATTCTATCTCACCGTCATCGCCCAGAAGTCACGGGTTGTACTGCCCGCAGGCGGGGCACCTCCTCGACTGAACCGCCATGTAGGCGCAGTTCTTGCACAGCCACGCACCGCACCTTCTGCACCTCTTCCACTCCCCGAAGAAGCCGATCTTGGCTCCGCAGACGGCGCACTTCCAGACCATGACATGTTGAGAACCACGTTACCTCAAATAGTTTACTGCACGTGGCCGCCCAAGATTTGACTGGCTTCACTCGCTTCGTGCGCCCGCTTTTCCCTGCAGCATCGGGCGGACCTTGAGGTATATGTGCAGGAACAGCAGGACCGCGAAGACCTGAAGCAGGCTCCCGTGCAGCCAGAGAGACCGCTCCTTGGTGAGCAGCCCCAGGGACAGGCCCTCGATCAACCTGTAATCGGAGATCCCCATGCCCGTGACTACGTACAGGAAGGTGACCGCGGTGAGCGCGAAGTGGACCCACCGCCTCAACGTTCCATCCCTCAAGGCTACCTCTCCCAGAACGAGTCGTCGAGGTCCCCGCTGTTGCTGTAGCCCCGTTCCTCCCAGAAGCCTTCGTACCCGGCGTCGTCGCTGAACTCCAGCTCCAACACCCACCTGCACCACTTGTACCCCCACTTGGACTCGGCCACCAGCTGGAATGGGAACCCGTTCTCCTCGGGCAGCGTCACCCCGTTCATCTTGTACGCCAGGATCAGGTCGTTCTCCTCCACGTACTCCAAGGGCAGGCTAGTGGTGTAACCGTCCTCGGCGTGGAATATCACGGTCACAGCGTCCTCCGTCGGCCCCGCGGACTCCACGAGGTCCATTATGGAGACCCCCTCCCAGAGGACGGTGACGCTCCACCCCTCCACACAGTTCAGGGTGACCACCTTCTCCTGAGCCGTGAAGCCCTCCAGCACCTCACCGTAAGTGTACTCCGTCGGGGTCTCCACCAGCCCCGTGACTCTCAGCCCGTAGTCAGTGATGTTCACGGTCTGGGGGCCTTTGATGCTGTTCTCCCTGAACTCCGAGATGGAGGAAAGTCGCTGACCTTGGTACTCCGTCACCTCCACGTAGTCCCTAGCCGCCGGCGTCGAAAGCTGGTTGAACGTGTATACCCCTACCACCAGTAGCAGCATGGCCGCGACCAGCAGCGACCCATCTACCTTTTTCAACAAGGTCTCCACCGCCTCAGCTCGTGCACAGCCTGACTAATGGTTGACCGCATATGCTAAACCGTCTCTCCCATAGAAGGGCGGTTCAAATAGTGATCACTTTTAGGCGAACAGGGGAGAGTTTTCACCTTTCATGGTTCTCTGTCCACGTGAACCATATGAAGAACGTGTACAAGCCGTGACGTGCACCGAGTCAACTTATACGGGCTACGAGCCGCGAACCCATTTTTATGGTTATTTTATTGAAGAAACCCAAGAAAATATGGGAATAAATATGTGATTGATCGCAGAAATTGTTGAAAAACCATGTTTTTCTTAAAACTCTATGCAGAAAAACGGAAAAAACGTGAAAAACCCGTTGGGGACTAGCGTTAACGAGGTATTTAAAAGGCGCCGCCCGTTAATAGGGGTGGATTTGCATCAAAGTGGGTAAACGACTAGTAAAGAACGAAGGCGACATCCGGAAGCACATGAAGCTCCCCAACAAGTACGACATACTGGGCATCGTCACCAAGAATTACGGCCAGGCACGCATGAACGTCAAGTGCCAGGACGGCGAGACCCGTATGTGCCGCGTCCGGGGCAAGATGAAGAAGCGCCGATGGGTGCGCGAAGGAGACGTCGTTCTCATAAGCCCATGGGAGTTCCAGTCGGACCAGAAGGGAGACATAGTATTCAGGTACACGCAGAACCAGGCGCACTGGCTCAGGCAGAACGACTACCTCAGGATAGACGAGTAACCCGTACCTTCGGTTCTAATGAAATTTTTAGAATGACAGTCATTCGTTTTTCCTAGACGAAATCAGAGCATAGATGTTGATTACTTTGCAGCTAGGTAAATCCGTGGGATAAATTACCTTTGATGGTTTCGTGGGTCATGTAAATCATTAATTACTAGGTGAGGACCTTCTTCAGCACCTTCTCCCTGGACTTTATGAGCACGGAGTCTATCCACGCTATGCCGTCGATCTTCCTGAGCCCGTCTATGAACTCTGAGAGCCCGTCCAGCTGGGGGCAGGTGGCGGTGGAGATGATGTCGTAGTTGCCCACCGCGGTGTAGAGGTTGCATATCCTCTCGTTGTCCTTCATCTCGTCGATGATCCTCTCGGGGTCGGCGCCGCCACTGACCTTGATGAGCAGGAGGGCGCGGCAGTCGTAGCCCAGC
>CAZEMD010000030.1:0-11967 GCA_964513225.1 uncultured Candidatus Bathyarchaeia archaeon
GTGCTTCCGCACTCGGGGCACACATCCTCGCTGTGGAGCATGTTCCCTTTCTTTCCCATATTTCACACTCGCTGGGCTTTCCCTTCCCAGAATCCTCCTCTCGGGGGAGATTCAGAAAACTGATCACTGGGACAATTGCACCCAAATTTTTCAGATATTTAAGCTTTTCGGTTAAACGGTTTCTTCTCCAAGTCGTGCCAGTTATATCTCGGCGGCGGGTCCTCCCGTTGAGTAGGGTTTATATCCTTTTCGTCTGGTATCTGTTGTTGCTAGCCCGGTCGTCTAGCGGTCAAGGATCGGGGCCTCTGGAGCCTCTGACGAGAGTTCGAATCTCTCCCGGGCTACTCATCAACTCTCCTAGATTATAGAGGAGATGGGTGCTTGCTGAAGAGCTTCACACCGAAGCCACAGACATGTTCGAAGCCCAGCTCGACGCGGCTCATGGCGTCGTCGACGTTTGAGGCTGCCCCATACACGTATTACATGTCCTGGTCGATGAAATGTGCAGCATCAAACCGTCGTGTGCATGCATGACACACGAAGAAGAAACGAAAAATATGGGCCACCCAGCAATTATAATTGAATCAACTTGTCGAAAGAAATTGCCTTAGATTGGATATCCAGTAACGAGCAACAGATAATCGAGATCAGCAACAGAATATGGGAGTTAGCCGAGCTAGGGCTAATGGAGCATGAGTCCTCAAAGTTACTAGCTGATGAACTCGAGAAGAAAGGTTTCAGTGTCCATCGTGGAATAGCCGGGATGCCGTCGGCCTTTTCCGCGACGTACGGCTCGGGCAAGCCAGTAATTGGCATCATGGGCGAGTACGACGCCCTGCCCGGATTGTCTCAGAAACCCGTCCCGTTTAAGGAGCCGTTGAAGGAAGGGGGCCCAGGCCACGGATGCGGACACAACATTCACGGTACCTCTGGGGTTGCTGCGGCAATCGCAGTTAAAGTCGCGATGGAGGCAAACGGCATAGAGGGAACCGTGAAATTCTTTGGCTGTCCCGCAGAAGAGATAGACATAGGAAAGGTGTTCATGGTGCGTGATGGCGTCTTCAACGGTGTGGACGCCTGCCTCAGCCACCACCCTGGGCAAGCGAACACGGCGAGCCTAAGGAGTAGCACAGCCACCACCCAGGCCAGGTACATATTCAAGGGGGTTGCTTCGCATGCAGCAGGTGATCCCGAGGACGGTAGAAGCGCCCTCGACGCCGTCGAGTTGATGAACATGGGTGTAAACTACCTTCGGGAACACGTCATCGAGAAAGCTAGAATCCACTACATCATAGAGGACGGCGGTGAAGTCCCAAACGTCGTACCACCGTATGCTCGTTCCTGGTATTTCATCAGAGCCCCTGAGAGAGAACAAGTCGCGGAAATATACGCTCGGATTCTTGACGTCGCCAAGGGAGCGGCACTCATGACGGGGACAACTCATGAAGCGAGGCTCGTTACAGCCATCTCAAACATGATTCCCAACAAGACATTGGCCGACCTCGTCGTCGGCAACATGCGTGAGATCGGTGCGCCAGAGTACACAAAAGAAGAAAATGATTTTGCCCGTGAGATAGTGGACACGATACCCTCAGATAAACAGAAGACCATCTTAAGCGGCGTGAACAGGTATGGTTTGAGGAAACTAGATAGTCTCGAGATCGTCAGGGACATACTCGAACCCTCGGGGGAAGGTGAAGCAGGAGGCGGATCAACCGACGTGTCTGACGTTAGCTGGAACACGCCGACGATGGAGTTCACGACGACGTGCGCGGTGCTGGGCACACCGGGTCACTCCTGGCAAGGCACCGCACAATACGGCATGAGCATAGGCCACAAAGGGTTGATATTTGCAGCAAAAACCCTGTCGACGTGTGTTCTTGATCTGTTAACCAAGCCTTCCATTTTGGAGGCCGCTAAAGAGGAGCTTGCGGATAGGATGCAGGGCCGTGTTTATACTTCACCCCTTCCTCCTGACCTAAAGCCTCCACTTGAGGAAGCGAGACGGCAGATGGAGGTCTCGCAAAGAGAGAGAAAATAACTTTTTACTACATTGTCCAGCTCTGAGAATCGCGTGCGCAGCTATTTTGAACGCTGAACTCACCTGCGCGGGTCATTGTTGCCAGACACCGACGCCAGCCTCATACACTATTTTTGTGCCAAACGACGTGGAAAGCTCAGCGATTCGTTCGATGATTCTTTCACCTACTAGTTTGTCCGCCATCCGCGGCGTCCCGCGTTGTGATCTCGGCAATCTTCGCCCGAGATCGACGGGGAGCAGCTTGAGATCAGTCATCTTGGAGCCGTCAAAGGTGGTCACAGCTACGACGCTTTCATACCATACGGGGTTCGATGGGAACCCGATCTTCCCATCTTTGAATCGGATGTTTTCAAGATCCGACTGGAGCGCACTTCCAGGTAAATCGTACAGTTCATAGAAGTCCGATGGGAGGGGGTCATACAGCTCCTCGTGGAAGATGAAGTTACCGAGGCTGTAGAAGATCGGCTTTCCTCTGTAGATCTCTATGCCGCGGAGCTGATGGGGCCCATGTACTATGAAGGCCGTCGCGCCGTTGTCGAGGCATTTCTTAGCGAATTCAACGAGCCAGGGTGGAGGCACGACGCTTTCATTGCCTGGTTCATGGGAATGGCTGTTGACGATCACGTGATCAGCCAACATGGATGCGTTTCGTATTTCGTGGAGGATCCGTTCTTCATCGTGCACGTTTAGCTTTTCGATTACTCGGGTTTCTGTGCCGGGATTAATCGTTACGCCGAACAAGCGAAGTTGGCCGTCAGGGTCCTGTGGAGCACGTCCCCCGAGCGTGGGGGCCGCCGATTCGAGGGTTTGAAAGAGAGTGGAGTCGGCCTCGTATGTACGCTCAACGCGGAGGGGGTTAAGGCCGGGACGGCCCATCATGTCGGGACGCGTCTCACCGGCACGGGACATGGGTGTGAACGATGTGGCGAAACCGATGAGGGCTACCCGTCCTTTGATGGTGTTGAGGTACCCGGGGCGGCTGGCTTGCCCGAGGCTCATCCCGGTGCCTGAATGCACCAGCTCAAGCCTATCCAGCAGCTCGTTCGTTAACCGCATTCCCTCTACGCCGTAGTCGGTCGTGTGGTTGTTGGCGCAGTTAACCAGGTTGAAGCCCATCTCTTTCAGGTCCTCGGCGGCTTCGGGTGGACCGACCTGCCAGTAGCCGCCGTGCTCTACCTCGGGCCAGCCTTTAAACTCCGATAGACGAAACAGTAAACCTTCGAGGTTTATGAACGCCACATCGGCTTCCTTAATCGCCTGTACCAGTTTATGGAAGCCTGAGTCCAGAGGATGGTTGAATTGATTGAGACGGGCCGCAATGAGTGCGTCTCCGACTGCGGCGAGCGACCACGGCAAATTTAGATTCACTATTTCTGGGCTTTTATCCAGTTCACTTTCCCTAGTTTCATTCCTATTAGCTTTAAAATCCATCAAGTTTCAACTATTTTGTTTTATTTATATAACTTGTGCTCATCCAGTGATGCCTCTTTTTTCCTTCATTACAGAAGAAGGTGAATATCTCCACTAGCGGTAGGGTTCGAACCTAGTGTTACTATAACCCATACGCCTATATTCCCATCATCTTAGGGATTCAGCATGAAATACGGCGTCATGGAGGGATTTCGGATGCATAGCTCACAGACAGAGTACGGGCTGAACCCGGAGGGCGACCGAACATCCCTATTCCCCAAGGCCAAGGAGCTGGGGTTCCACGGCGTGGAGCTGGGCATCGGGCTGGACTACCGGGAAGACCCCCTCTGGACGGGGCAGGGCGGGGCGCGGCAAGCCATCAAACTGGAGGCGCGGCGCACCGGCGTCGGGGCGGCTTCCATGTGCCTGCACCTGCTCAACTACGACGAACACAGCCCCGCCAGCGGCAATGCAGAACACAGGGAGGCGGGCCGCGGGATCATACTGAAAGCCTTGGAGGCGTGCGGCGCCATCGGAGCGTCGGTCATGCTGATCCCGTTCTTCGGTACAGCGGCGTTGAAGTCCGAGAAACAGACACGGCGCCTGATAGATGAGATGAGGGCGCTGTCACCCGTGGCGGAGGAGAGAGGCGTCTGCCTGGCCCTGGAGACCTCGCTGGAGGCGCCCCGGCTGGTGCGGGTCATCGAGTCGATAGGCTCCGACCACGTAAAGGCATACTTCGACACCGGGAACACGGCCAGTAAGGGCTACGACGTGGCCCGGGAGATCACGGCGCTTGGCGGGCTCATCGCCCAGGTCCACGTGAAGGACCACCCGTCGAGGACCCTCGGCGAGGGAGACATAGACTTCGCCGGGGCCATCGCGGCGCTGGAGGAGACGGGTTTCGACGGCTATCTGGTGCTGGAGACGCCCTCCCTGGACGACTCCGTGGGTTCCGCGTCAGGCAACCTCGCCTACTTGAGGCGGGTCGTTGAAGGACGGTGAGCAGAGCCTGAGTCTCTCTGGGGTGCTCTCAGTCAGCGTTTACCCGGCTGTTCAAAAACCTAGTATTATATGGTTGATCGAGTTTAATCTCCGTAGCTAAACCCAACATACGCGTAGCGGTTAGAGAGTGCTGACCCCGTGAAGATAACCCGAGCACAGGCAATAATCGTGGTAGCCGTCATCTCAGCGGCCATCATCCTGTTCAGCCTGAGCCCTTTCAGAGAACCGGACACTCAGGAAAACCACTTCATGGAGACGGAGATCACCGCACCCGACCCGCTCAAATTGGGGGCGTGTATGGGGGAGACCGGCGAGACCGGGGGGCTGGCCTCCGCCATGCTCCCCGTGACCCGGACAGAGAAGGGCGACGAGCAGACCATCTGGAGGGGGTTCTCCAACGTCACCGTCATCGAGAGTTCGCGTGAGCGAGCGAGCATAGTGTTGCTGGACGGGGAAAACAGGACCATCCATTACCCGGTGACGTGGGACTCGGGCGAGTTCTCCGGGACCCTCCAGTACCTCATGGACTCGCGGCAGGTGTTAGTCGAAGGCGAGCTTTTCAACTACACTGCGTGGAACGGGGAAAGGTACCATGCGCTGAGGCTGACGGAGGTGAGCCAGCATTGTGTCAGATACGATCCGACGCCCCTCAGCCCCTCACAGGTGGAGTTCTCCGCGGACGCCGCGTACTACCACCTAAACGACACAGCGAGGCTTACCGTAACGAACCTGTCAGAGGACTGGCTAAACGTCGGCAGTGGCATAGAGCTATACAGGGAAGTAAACGGGTCCCACGTTGAGGCCCAGAAATACCCAGACTACTATGATGTATTAGATGAGTTGATCATTTTCTTCCCGGGGGCCTCCTGGGCCCATCCACTCCCTCTCTACCATCTAGAGCCGGGTGACTACACCGTCGTGAAGGAGGTGTCTCACAGCCAGGGCCCGAAGGTGGAGGTCGAGACGGGTTTCACGGTCGTGGAGGACTGGGTCAGCAGGGCCAACGAGACCCACAGGTTCGCTTTGAGGGCCATGAACTGCACCCTGCCGGAGGCGCCGCCGAGGCTGCCCCTCCCCAGGGTCGTCCACCTCCCCATAACGGGTGAGGCGGCGGAGGAGATAGCGGTCAACGTCTTCGGCTTCGAGGAGCCAAGGGAGCTTGAGGAGAGCAGGCACACGACGGTCAGGAGCGGCGGCAGGTCCCTGGAGTTCAGGACGCGGTACGACATGTTCTACAGGGGGGACTACGGCGCGTTCAACGTCTGGGACGAGACCAGGGTGGTCGAGTTAGCAGAGGCGCTGGTCACGGAGCTGGAACAGTACTGGGTGGACGAGACGCCCCTAAACTACTCCGTGATCAGGGTAGGCCCGTCGCACCGGAGGGACGGCTCGGTGCTGGAGGTGGGTGTCCGTTACCAGCTCACCCTCGGCGGCTTGCCTCTCGTGGGTCCCGGAGCCGACTTCGGGGTGGGCGTCAGCGGCTACAAGGTGTCCGGCTGCGAGATACGCAGGCCGGTCCTGTCCATCGAGGGATACGAGTACGTGGAGACCAGCCCCGCCGAGGCGGTGCAGAGGATGCTGAGGGGCGAGAGCGACACGAGGGCCCTGGGCTTCGAGATACTTGGGATGCGCCCCACCGGGTCGGAGGTGACCATAAACAGCGTGTCGCTGGCCTACTATACGGATAACCCGGGTGGCTTCAGCTGGCTCGTCCCGGTCTATATAATAGAGGGCGTGTTCCACGTGGACCCCGTAGAGTACGGCGAGGAGACCGTCGGGTTCGAGGAGTACATCCTCGCCACGGGCTTCCCCTATGAACGGACGGCGCCCGCAGTGTCAGAGCTGGCGGGGCTAGTGGTCAGACTGAACACAGACAAGACGGTGTACGAGCTAGGCGAGACGGTTTCCGCCGAGGTCGAGCTGGTGAACGAAGGCGAGGCCCCGGTGAGCGTGAACGTCTCCCATCAGATCAGCCTCAAAGGCACCGGCGGAGCAGCCGAGGCGTCGTACCCCATTCACCTGGCCTCCGTGGAGGTTGAAGGCAACGGCAGCCTCAGCCTAGGGGTGTACCCGTTCGAGCCGGAGACCGGCGGCCTCCACGTGCTGGGGTTCTCCGGCGCATACACCAGCGTATTCGTCTCCGACGGCACACAGAAGCCCGGGGTCAACGTCTCAGCGAGGAAGCCGGTCCTCAAGACCGGGGAGGTGGTGGCCTTCGACTTCAGGTGCAAGGAGCCCGTGAACGGCTCATACTTCGTGGTCTGGGATTCCCGCAGCGAACACATCTGGACCAGCGATCCCCTCGACGAGTGGATAGAGATCGAAGACGGGTGGCTGGTGCCGTACTACAGGCAGACGGCTGACCGGCAGCCGATGATAGTGGGGGGTGACGATCCCCTGGGGCTGTGGGGGTACACGTGGTACGACGCGGGCGGCGAAAAGATAATGGACGGCTGCTTCCGGGTGGAGTGGAGGATAGGGCAGAGCGGCATAACAGGGCTAGACTAGACGAGACGTGTTTGCTGTGGGTGAATGGTAGTTTGTGTCGTTCAATCAAGTCGAACACGTGTTCTAAACGCTAGGTTCATATCGGCAACGAGTCACCTACCAACCGTGACGAACCGGGCTAGAACCATCTACGGGGTGGCTGTGGCAGCGCTAACGATCATCATAGTTGCCTCAGCTTGGACCATCTACACGGAGCACAGCCGAGACGCATCAGACGGCCCCAAGATAGTCGCCGTAGAGAGCTGGCACTCCAGCGACCTTTTCGACCCGGAGACGGCCCTCGGCCACGGGATACCCGGCTGCATCAAAATAGAGTACGAGACGGAGCCCCCGAAGACCACTTTCGTCGTCCCTGGGAAGGATGTGAGGTATGGGGTCGTGTTGGAGCTCATACCTTACCGTGACGACTATACAGAGACTCTGGTCGTCCTCGAGCCTTGGAGGAGCGGGGGCAGCGGCGTCAACGGCGTCACGCTCAGCGACCACGTGCGCTACGAGAACCTCACCTGCTTCGCGCTGAGGAAGGATCACCCGGTGAAGGTGAACATGGTCTACAGCGTACCCGGGGAGAAGGAGTACGGGTTCTCGGCCTACAGCGACCAGCTGCTGGGCGAAGGCGTGAACGCGGTTATTCCCATAAAGACTGGGCGCGGCGGCAGGCACAGCCCGAACTCGCTTAGGGACCTCAGGGTAGATGTCCTCCTGGGCGAGACCGAGGTAGTGGACAGGATGCCTTGGGAGGACAAGGACCCGGGGGTCTCGTTCAACGAGTACTGGGGCGTGGCATCGAAGCTGGACTCGGTCATGCGCACAGGGGAGATGCCCAGCCTCAACAAGATATTCGTGACTCATCACCCGGACTGGCGTAACGGGACCGCCTACGTAGCCCTCACGGACGTGGGCGAGGAGGCGACCGAGCCCATACTGGACTTGTTCAGCGAGCGGCTGAGGGAGAACATCCGGTTCATACACGCCCCGGCTCCGCTGTACATTCTCGACGAGTGGATCGGGTACCTAGAGGACGCGGTTGATGAGCTCGCCGACGGCGGCGTGAGGCTCACCTCTGTGTCGATCTACTACGACGGCAGGATACTTGTCGGGGTCGAGGAGATCGACGGGGACACCGTGGAGAGCTTCAACGAGGTGTTGTGGAGGGTTCCCCCCGGTGTGTTCGTGTTACACGAGACCGGGCCTATCCAGCTTTTAGCTGAGCCTGTGGTGACGTCCGTTGAGGGCATGCTCAGCCAAGAGGACGACCCCGACCATGACTGGGAGAGCGACCCAACTGGCTTCAAGGTGAAATCCCTCGACGTCATGGACCCGGAAAACGCGTTGTCAATAGAGACCTACTTCCTGGCCGACCCGTTGGACGAGTACTTCAGGCTGCATCCCTTCAAGGAAAGCGTCGTCGAGCCTGCCCCCGTGCATGGCAACATATGGGACTATCATGCCCCAAAGCCTGTCAAGGTGAGGGGGGTCCTCGTCTCACGCACCGGCCTCGACAATCAGACGGTCAAGGTCCTGTGTGTGCACGACGTGGAGTACTCGGAAATGGGTGAGTGGGTCACCGGCGTCCTGGGCCTAAGGGAACAGGAGACTGGTGGCTTCACGTTCTACAACAGGACCTTCGGCGGCGAGTTCACGTTCCTCACCCTGAGGGCGGGGGACGAGGAGCTTGTGCTCGCCTCCCATGAAGGCTACGTCTACAATGTGCCCATCTGCGGCACTGGCCAGCCCATCGCCCAGTGCAGCCTCAACCAGACAGCCACGGTCAGAGGCCTGAGGACCACGGTGACGGACAGCCACGGCGCCGTTATACCGGTTTTCATGGTCTTCGAGGTCGTAGAGTGACGCCCACATGAAGGCGGACGCGCTGTGATCAAATAAGGCTCCTCAATACTCGGGGAACTTTATCAGCTTGGTCCCCTCGAGGTCCTTGATGGATATCTTGGCGGTGCCTCCCAGAGACTCCACCTTCCTGATGATCCAGGAGTACCCGTTGTCGTCGGACTCGAGGTAGGCTTTGATCCGTATGGTCTGACTCATGAAACAACCTACGAGCACAGTTCATATATACTTGTTGAACGTGCGCTGGCCCTAAACGTAAAGTACATCGTCCACGCATCAAGAGTACGATGTAAATGAAGCTAAGCACATTACCCAGAGTGAGGTTGGCTAGCCTCCCGACGCCTCTGCAGGAGCTGCCAAACCTCTCGGCGGCCCTCAAGGGCCCGCGCATCTACGTGAAGCGCGACGACATGACGGGCCTTGCCTTCGGCGGCAACAAGACCAGGAAGCTGGAGTACCTCATGGCGGACGCGTTGAGCCAGGACGCGGACTACATAGTCACCGGCGCGGGGTTCCACTCCAACTGGTGCACCCAGGCCGCCGCCGCAGCCCGCAGGCTGGGCATGAAGGTGGTCCTGGTCAAGTCCGGGCCCATAGACGGCTACGAGCCCGTGGACATAGACGGTAACAACCTGCTGCACCGCCTCATGGGCGCAGAGATCAAGGTGGCCCGCCCCGAGAACACGGAGAAGGTCATAGAGGAGACAATGAAGGATCTGAGGGCGGCGGGGCACACACCGTACCGGCTGCGCGCAACAGGGTCCACGCCCCCCGGCGTCATGGGCTACGTCAACACCATCCTCGAGCTGACGACGCAGGCAGTGGACATGGGCATAGACATAGACTACCTGGTCCACGCCTCGGGCAGCGGCGGCACCCAGGCCGGCCTCGTGCTGGGCGCCAAGATGTTCAGCACAGGCATCAAGGTGCTGGGCGTCACCACCGGCGGCAAGACCGAGGAGGCTCAGATCGAGAGGGTGTCCGGCCTCGTCGAGGAGGCCGCCGAGCTGCTGGGGCTCAGCGTGGACCTGGCGCCGGGCGACGTCGCCGTGTACAACGAGTACGCCGGCGAGGGCTACGGCTACGTGACCGACGGGAAGATGGAGGCCGTGAAGCTGGCTGCGGAGACGGAGGGGCTCATGCTGGACCCGGTCTACACGGCGTCCTCCATGGCGTGCCTCATCGACCTCTGCAGGAAGGGGTTCTTCAAGCCAGATGACGTGGTCGTCTACCTCCACACGGGTGGTCCCGCGGCGCTTTTCCCGTACAAGGAGCCTCTGAAGGCGTATCTAGAGGGCAAGGAGAGGCCCTGGGTGATCCCGCCGTGGAGCCCGGCCTCCGGGTGACTACTCCACACCTTTTTATCACATGTTTTCTATGGCGGCTCTGAGTCTTTCCTCAACGGAGTCGGGGTCCTTCATGGCCTCCTCTTTTCTATGGTTCATCTGGGCTATGGAGTCCGCCCACTCCAGTATCCGCCTGCACCTCTCCGCCGAGGCGATGTCGATCATCCTGCCGTCCACGTTCACCGACGCCGTGCCCTCCCTCAGCCCCTCCTCGAAGGCGTCCAGGGCCCTCCTCATCTGATCCGCCTCGTCGGTGGGCACCGAGAAGCCCTGGTTGAGGTAGGGGATGGGCGCCGGGTGGATGGACTGGGCGCCCTTGTAGCCCAGCCTGCGGCTGTTGACCGCAGCATCATATGCCTTCTCGGGCTGCCTCCAGGTGAAGGGCTCGACGCCCACGAGGCCCATGGGCTGGACGCCGGCGGCGTAGGCGTCCATGAGCACCTTGGACCTGGCGTACCAGAGTTCCCGTCCCTCGGCCGTTGTCTGGACTCCCATCTCTTGGGTCAGGTCCTCGGCGCCGACGCCTATGGACACGGTCCTGGGGCTGGCGGCGGCTATCTCGTACGCCTTGACGACGCCTAGGGCTGTCTCCACGGCGACGGCCATCTGCACGGTGCCCTCGGGGATGTCCCTCCTCCGCTCCAGTGCGGTGATGATGTCCGCTCTGACACGCAGCTCCTCGGCCGACTCGACCTTGGGGAGGGCGACGCACGTGAGGCCCGGCCATATGGAGGCTTCCAGGTCCAGCCTGGCCTGGCTTATGGGTCGGTTTATGCGGACGGCGACGTCTCCGCCTCCCTTCCCCACCACGGGTATGGCTTCCTTGACGAGGGCCCTAGCTGATTCCTTCTCTGTCGGGGGGACGCTGTCCTCGAGGTCCATTACTATGCAGTCGGCGCCCCTGGTGTACGCCTTCTCCATGAACCGGGGGACGTTGACGGGAAAGATCAGCGAGGAGCGCCTGACGAGTCTACCGATGTCGGTGTGGTGGGTGGAGTTCATGTTGGGAAATGAAGGATGTAATGCTTTTATCTTCTTGCCTGCCGCAGGGGCTCAGGCCCCGGCCACGCCCTCATCGATGAGCCGCCGTATCTCGTCGTCCCGGTACCCGACGCCGCGGAGCACCTCGGCGGTGTCGGCCCCAAGCGTGGGGGGCAGCGAGTCGATGGACACGGGAGTCTCGCTGAGCTTCACGCCGGTGGCGACGGTCCTGTACGTGAACCCCAGCGTGTGATTTTTCTCCACGATCATGCCGCGGGCCTCGACGTTGGGGTCGGAGATGAGCTCCCGGTCCGTGAGGACGGGGGCGAGGGGGACCTTCTCGGATAGGAGCCGGGCCGCCTCGCTTCTCGTCCTCTCCTTGAGCCAGTTCCTGAGGGGCTCGGATGTGGGGGTGACCATGATGGGGTCGATGCCCATGGTATCGGCGACGGCGTTCACCGTCTTCTCCCCGACGACCCGGATGGCGACATACCCGTCCTTGGTCTCGTATACGCCGTGGATGCGGGCCGGTGGGCGGTGGGCCCGTTCCTCGGCGTCCCCGTCGCCGTAGAGAGTCCGGGTGAGTGCCAGCGCCGACACCGTCATGAGGGCGTCGGTCTGGGCGACGTCGATGCGTTGGCCCCGGCCTGTCCGGTCTCTGTGGCGGAGGGCGGCGAGGATGGAGAGGGCGCAGAAGAGGCCGGGGACCGTGTCGCCGGGGCTGCCGGCGAGGCAGGACGGCTCCATGGTTGCCATGCTGTTGGGGCCACGCTGCTCGCGGCTGTTGAGCCACATCCACCCGCTCATGGCCTGGGCGATGATGTCGAA
>CAZEMD010000031.1:0-11615 GCA_964513225.1 uncultured Candidatus Bathyarchaeia archaeon
GTCCTCAAGTTGCCTATGTGGGGGTCGCCGTAGACGGTGGGGCCACAGACGTACATGGTGACCGTGGGTGGGTTAAGCGGCTTGAACGGCTTCTTCCGCCGGGTCATGGTGTCGTAGATCTGTATGGGATGCTCTACCATGTCTGTTCCTCCATAGAACTCGCTAGACCTGCCGAGTGTGAGACCGGTCTCAAGCTAGGGTACACAATAGTCTCATTCTTCCTGTCTAGCGATGAATGCATGGAATGGGTGTAATATAAAATATGTCATCCTAGATATACTTGCGTTTCGATTGGTGGTAGCCTCACCGGGATGTAAGCTTCCCTCATTTACGTATGTAGCCGAATTTCAGGTAAGGGGTTAACCCAACAATAAATTACTCTCGAAGCACAAGTCACAGAAGTCACTATACGCGACAGATAAATAGAAATGATTAGAAAAACAAATACTCAAACAAAAGTTCAGGGTTCTTATTTATGTTACTTTATAATTTCTCGTAATATTACAACCAATATGTTATATGCAGCCTTTTAACCTGTATAATGATAGAAGAAATTCTGATCACTCACGTGTTGATCAAATTGGAGTTCTGCGAAAAATGCAAAACAATGATGGACATAACGCTAAACGGATATGTATGCCCAAAATGCGGATACGAAATAAAATCTGATTTCGATACTATAAACGTACACAGACCTAAAGAGAAAAAGCCTGAACCAATCTATAGAGGCGGAGGAAAGGAGGACTCACTGATAGTTCAAAGAGCTTGTCCAAAATGCAGCAATCCGGATGCATACAAGACTATCACCGTGACGATAGGAGAGCACTCAGGAGTAAACACAGACAGGTCTATTATAAGATACAAATGCACCAAGTGCTTCCACGTCTGGATAGAATACTAGAAATTAGCTGTCCTTAACTACCGATACTCTCCGTAGATGATAATTAGACGGGGTTTGTTCACCTTATTTTCTCGTTTTTATGATTTGATTTTGAACAAGTTTATTACCGATATGCTCTGTTGTATAAGCGGTGAATAAGCAGATACTTCGTCTTCATCTGTGACAGAAAATGAATGAAAACACAGTGTACGTTGGATCAAAACCGGTTATGAACTACTGCACAGCGGTGCTGCAGGTACTGGCAAGCAGCGACTCCGTCAGCTTAAAGGCGCGGGGTAGAGCCATCAGTAACGCAGTGAGCGTCGCTGAGGTTACTATGAACCGGTTTCTAACCGATCTCGCAGTCGATTCCATTGACATCGGTACAGAGGAGCTGGAGTCCGAGACAGGCGGACCTAGAAACGTTAGCTGCATTACCATAGTGTTAAAGAAGGAGGTGAAGTAGTTGGAAGGTGTTGTAAAGAGATGGCTTGATAGAGGCTACGGTTTCATAGGAGTGGAAGGGAAAGATGATGACGTTTTTGTCCATCATTCCTCTCTTGAAGGAATCTATGAGCTTCGTGAAGGCCAGAAAGTAGAGTTTGATATAGAGGACTCTCCCAAAGGTCCAAGGGCTGTAAACGTGAAGATAGTAGAGTAAACGAGTACGCAGCCTTAGGGACATGTATCTTATTTTTTTATTATATATGCATGAGCAGAAACAATTAGTTCGTTTGTAGAATAGGCCGCCGTCGCCGAGGTTTTCTTGATTTGTGAACGCTCTTTTCGTTCTTCCGGTACTCACAATCTTTCCTCCTAGACCATGTTATCCAGATGGTGGGCAACCCTTTCAAGGCTAATCGCGTTCCGGGAACCGGCAGAGGTATCGATGTCTAGCCGCCTGTTTCTCGGATTTTACTCCGATGCACACCCTTTTCCTGGTGCCTGCGAGAAGGGGGAACCTTTGATTCTAGATCAAGTCAAAGACGTCTGAAGGATGACTGCTCTGTGGGCTAATGAGACTCCTTTAACTGGAAAATAAAGTTAAGTTTAAAATATGTTATGAACAGCCGGGCTGTTCACGGTTTAATACCTGCGGCGCGGCGGCCGGTGCTTCGCGTAGCACTCTTGGCAGTAGACCGGCCTGCCCTCTGTGGGCTTGAACGGGACTTCACACTCTTTTCCGCAGTCGCTGCAGATCGCCTTGTGCATCTCGCGGGGGCCTCTGTCGTAGCGTCTCCTGTTGCTCAACTCTTTCACTCCTACTCTTTAGGTATACTCTAAAGCCTCGAGAGGCTCCTCGTATCCGCATCAATACACGGTCAAGACTGATTTAAGCATTTCATAAGCGGGCGGAACGGGGAACCTATAAATCTGTTGCTTGTATACATTTCTCACCGGACTGTAGACGTATGAGCAGTGAAGAGCCAGAGAAGCTTAGTTTCGATAGCACCGATTTCAAGTTCAACGTGGCTTACCAGTCTTATGAGAAGGCTTTCGCCGAGGCCACTCCCGAGGACAGAGAGATTCTGAACGACGCCATCACCAAGCTTTTTCGAAACGAGATGACGTACCCCGAGTTCTATGACGCCCTCAGCGACGAGGAGGGTCGAAGATACCGTTATCACAGGAGCAAGATTAGCACCTCCCGCAAGTTCGCTTATCGGCGCGCGCAGCGGAAAGCCAACAACATTAAGCGGCACAGGTAGGGGATCATACCTTTTTCGATGGGGCTCATTCTTTGTGAACGGGTCTCGGCGAGTCATCAGGGTGCCTTGCGTTTAGGTATGTGGAGGTTGGCGTGGGCTACGTGTGGAGGGGGCAAGGCGGCCATGTATTTTCCTTGTAGGTGGTTACTTACTATAAGCGTTTTTTGGGAGTGAGCGTGGGATGGGTGGAGTGGGTCTGCTTGTCCGGGGTATGCGAGTTCGTGGGGCTGCGTCTCAGTTTATATCTTGAGTCTGTCTGTGATTGACTTCAGCTCCCGTGAGAGTCGGCGTCTCCCGGCCTCCGCCGTGATTTCGGCTCTGGTGCGTTCGGTGACTCCGCGTGCTATGTCCAGCTTCCGGCGCATCCCCTTGAGCATCATGCTTGCCTCCTCGGCCTCGGTGAGGCGGAGATATATCTCCTCCATGGCTTCTAGGGCGCTCTCAGCCGCCTCCAGGTCACCTTCTCTGAGCCTGTCCAGCGCCTGCCGCCTGAGCTCTCCGGGTACGTCAGCGAGCCCCAGCACGTAGTCGGTCTCGTCCACCTCTAGCATCTGGGGGGCGGGGTACCTTTCCTCTGTGACCAGCGATAGGAGTATGGCTACCTCCACGTATTCCTGTCTCGCCGCCGACAGGGTTTCGCTGTTCTGGACGCCGGGGAACGCCTCTCCGGCCTTCTGGGCCTCGGCTAGCAGGCGGGCTGCCTCGGAGACGAGCCGCCGGGCTTCCAGGGGCTCGCCTCTGTGCAGGACGAGGATGGACTGCTTGCTGAGGGTCCTCGCCTTCCGGGCCTTAGGGTAGGCCGAGTCTTTTGCTTCTTCTATGGCTGCTAGGTGTTCAGTCACCTTCTCTATGATCCTTTGTAGCATTTCCGTTTGCTCCGGTGAGACTGTGGCGGTCCACGGCGTGGTGGACGCCCCTGTGTATCTGTGTGGCGTTGGGGTTTAAGGGTTGACTATGCGGAAGGTTTATATCCTAGATGTTAGGTGTACATAACAAGATGTGCGGTATAACGCACATTTTGTGTGATAGACCAAACAGGAGGAAAAGAAATGAAGAGAACACATATAGCGACAGTGGCAGCGGCGCTGATAGGAGCCGCCGCGGCTCTCTACGTCTTCGGCGCTGACACCTTCGGGCTCCTCAGCGCGGCCAACGTGGCGGTCCTCATAGGCATAGGCGGCATAGTGGTCGACCGGATGCTGGTGAACAGAGAGGACATGCTCCAGGGATTCGCCGTGAAAGACGAAAGGACGAGGCTGCTGGAGGGCAGGGCCGGCAGGGCCGCCTTCATGGGGGGCAACTATATCTGGCTCACGCTGCTCTGGTACGAGTTCGCCGCCGAGAACTGGATGCCCTGGCCCAAGATAGGGTCCCCGCCCGTGTTGCTCATAGGCATGATGGCTCAGGTCGCCGTCTACTTAGTGGCGATGTACGTCATGGCGAAGAGCGTGGGCCCATGAAGACCCGCATAAAGGAGTTCAGGGCCCGCATGGGCTACACCCAGGCGGACCTGGCCAGGCTCGTGGGGGTTAGACGCGAGACCATCAGCTTCGTCGAGAACGGCGAGTACAACCCTTCGCTGCTGCTGGCGGTGCGCATCGCCAACGCCTTCGACGAGCCCGTTGAGGAGGTCTTCCTCTTCGACGAAGACGAGATCGAGCTGGGGTGATGACTATCCATAAACTGATTGATCGCTGTCTTCGATCGCAGCGGTGATCTGCGTAGATTTTTTTAACGTCTTTTTTTTTATCGAGAGAAGAGGCGGTTATTTGCTAGGGATTCTTATCATGAAGATGGCTCCCCCTCCGGGTGTGGCCGTGTACTCCACTGTGCCGCCGTGGGCCTCCACGGTGTCCTTGACGTAGGCGAGTCCGAGCCCGACGCCCGTGGTCTTCGTCGTGAAGAAGGGCGTGAATAGCTTTTCTTGTTGTTCGTCTGGTATCCCTTTCCCTGTGTCGGATACGGTTATGACGAGTCCATCATCTTCTAGATGTGAACTCACCACAAGTCTGCCTCCCTCTGGCATGGCTTCCAGGGCGTTGGTTACGAGGTTCGTCAGCACCCTGGACATGCCTCTCATGTCAAGCAGGTAGACCAGGTCTTCCGGGATATCGGTCTCCGTCTCGACGTTGTCGGGGACCATCATGCTCTTGAGCACCTCCTCCACGAGGTTTCTCACGTTTATTTTTATCCTGGTGATCTCCTTCCTCAGCGTCAGTTCCTTCCAGTCGTCCAAGATGTTGTCCGCGTGCTTCAGGTTGCTGTCGATGATCCCGAACATCTCGGATTTCTCTGGGGCCTGCTTCAGGACGTGGGCCGCCATGCTGATGTTCCTCAAAGGCCCGCGGAGGTCGTGCCTGGCCATGCTTGAGACCCTTCTGAACCCATCCATGAGTCTAATGCTATGCTCCACTCCCAGTCTCTGATTCTCGTCGAGGTTGGCAAGCCTGTCTATGGCCGTTGCGACGTGGCTAGCCAGTATCTCCAGCTGCTGCCTGTCCATCTCCGTGAATGATTCCTCGTCGGTGCTTTCTATGTTGAGCACCCCGATGGCCTCGCCGTCAACGATTATGGGGGACGCAAGCTCGGCCTTGGATAACTCGTACTCATAATAGGGTTGACCCGTCTCGGGGTTCACCGCGAAGACGTAGTCGCTGCTCTGCTCTATGTCGTTCACGAGGATGGTTCTCCTCTCCTTGACGGCTCGGACCGTCACGCCTTTCCCGTCGAGCGGCAGCTCCACGTCGGCGGGGATTCCCCCGTACTTGGCTACCTGAACGAGTTTACCGCCTTGGACCCTGAGGATGTCCACTCTCTCGTAGTTGAAGGTCTCCACCATCGCGTTTATAGTGCACTCGTAGATGTCTCGGAGGGTCTTCACCGTGTTTAGCTTCACGGCGTGGCTGTGGAGGGCGCTGAGCCTCTCCTCGTATGTTTTCCTCTTCTCAGCCTCTTCAAGTCTGGTAAAGGCCGATGACACGTGCTGGGCGAGGATGCCCAGGAGCATGATGTCCCCATCCGTGAAGCCGTTGAGGTTTGGGCTCTCTATGTTTATGACGGCGGCCACTTCCTCTCCCATGAAGATCGGTGTGGTTAACTCCGACAGGCTTCTTAGGAGCCCGTTACCCTCCGGGGGGCCTAGGTATTGGGGGTCCTTGCTGGTGTCGGGGACCAGCTGGGATTTACCGGTCTTGAAGGTGCGGGCTATCACGCTCTCGGTGTCAAATGGTATCTCCCAGTCCTCGGGCATCTCCTGTACCCGGGTCTTAATGTAGACGACCCGGTCCCCGTCCCTCACCGCTATCCCCGCGAAAATGAAGCCAAGCACCTCTTCGACGGTGTCCAGCGTGATATCGTACACCTGTTCCAGGCTGTCCGCTAGAGCCAGCTCAGCCGCGTTCCTGTGGAGGGCGGCGAGGCTGCTCTCCAGCGCACCGCTTCCGCTGGGGGCGTGCTCTTCGTATGCGGTTGATGAACCCATTTGGCTGGATTGCCCTCGAAACTCGGTCTATTAAGTTTTATTTGTCAGTGATCCACCCTGTAGACGCCGTCGCTGTACTCTGCCACGGTCACCTTGTCGCCTATCTTGGTCGCCTCGTAGGATTCCTTGGTGGTCTCTGCCTGGAGCCCCCTGTCGGTTATCAGCATGTGTTTGACTGTGGGCAAGAACAACCCCACGTAGACTACGCCTTTCTCCCTGCGCTTGTCGATGACCGTGGCCTGCAGCGTCCGCATCTTGGTTGTCGTGGCTCTCCTGGTGAGGGGTATGAGGGCCAGTATGATGACGACGGCAGCCAACGCGACTATGAGCGGCGTCACCATGGTGCTTGGTTGATCTATGATTGTTTAAGATCATCGTAAGAGGCTTCATAACCATCCGCTGCCGATATTCAAGCGGTCGATATGAGCGAGAAAGGCAAGCTATCCAAGTTCTGGATCACCGAGCTGACGAGGCCGGCCTTCGAGGACTGGCTTGAGCACGAGGAGCACCCCGTCGTGGTCATAGGCATAGGCTCCATAGAGCAGCATGGGCCCCACCTGCCCCTAGGCATGGACTCCATGGCGGTGAAGCGGTACGTCCACGAGGTGGCGAAGCGCACCAACAGCGTCGCAGTGCACCCATGCTGGCCGGGGTACAGCCCCCACCACCTGGGGTTCAAAGGCACCGTGACGTTCAGCTGGGACACGCTGATGGGGGTCCTCATGGACACCATCGGGAGCCTCGCGTACCACGGCTTGAAGCGGTTCGTGATAATGAACGGCCACGGCGGCAACAGGAACGTGATGAACCTCGTGGTTCAGTTGGCTAAGAGGGATTACGGCGTCATGGTGGCTGCGCCGAGCGGCCCCGGCGGCACGGAGCTGGCGAAGGTGTTCGCTGACAGGCAGAAGCGGCTGTGGGACGTTCACAGCGGCGTAAACGAGACAGGGGCGGCCCTCTTCATGTTCCCTGAGCTGGTGGAGATGGACAGGGTGCCGGAGGACTGGACGCCGAGCCTGGACGTGGACCCAGGTCTCCGGGAGTATCTCGACCCCGACAGGGACGACTACGAGCTGGTCAGCCAGGTCTGGGGAGCGTGCAGCCAGCCCGACACCGACGACTTCAGCGCCGACGGCGTCTATGGGCTCGGGAGCCCTAGGGACGCCGACTCCGAGGAGTATGCGAGGCGGTTCGAGGAGCGTGTCGAGTTCGTCGCCGAGTTCATCCGTGAGTGGAAGAAGATACCGACGCCCCCCGCGTTCCAGGACTAAACCCTCTTTTTTTCTTCTATACGATAGAGAGAAGACCCGGTGTGAAGAAGTAAAACGGTATAGATGAAAAGAAAAGAGGGGTCTACGAGCCCTAATCACATATCTCCTTGATGACCCTGAGGAAGTTGCCGCCAAGCATGCCCCTTATCTCCTCGTCCGAGTAGCCTCTCGCCACTAGGGCCTTGGTGAGGTTCGGCAGCTTACTCGCGTCGTCCAGCCCCTTCGCTATCAGGGAGACCCCGTCGAAGTCGGAGCCCAGTCCTATGTGGGACGTGTCGCCGATGACCTCGACCATGTGGTCTATGTGGTCCACGACGGTCTCCACGGTGACCGACTCCACCTTCCTCTTTTCATCCTTGTCTCCGGCTCTCAGCTTGGCGAAGTCTATGTCCTTCAGGAAGAAGGGCACATAGTTGACGCCCATCACCCCGCCCTTCTCGGCCAACGCCTTGATCATCTCGTCCGTGAGGTTCCTCTTGTGGCTGCAGAGGGCCCTGCAGTTCGAGTGGGACGCGATGACCGGCTCCTCGCTGGCCTCGAGGGTGTCCCAGAGCCCCTGGTCGGTTATGTGGCTGACGTCCACGAGGATTCCCAGCTTGTTGCACTCCTGCACCACGTCGGCACCGAACTCTGTAAGGCCCCCCTTGGACCTCTGCCAAGTCACGCCGTCCGCGAGCATGTTCCTGTTGTTCCAGGTCAGCGTAAGCCTCCGCAGGCCCAGCGTGTGGTAGACCTTCAGTAGTCGCAGGTCGTTGCCTAGGGCCTCTCCGCCCTCGAACCCTATCATGAAGCTGAGCCTCTCGCCTTCGTTGGCGAGTATCTCGTCGTAGTTCTTCACCAGGCTCACCTTGTCCGATTTCTCTATCTCGTTCAGGCTGTACCCCAGGACCTGGAGCATCCTGTGGGGGGCGATGGGGTTGTATATGGGCTCAACGAAGTGGGAGAACACCTGGCAGTCCACGCCGCCTTCCAGGAGCCTTGGGATGTCCACGTGGCCGTTGTCCGATCTCTCGTGGAGCGTCCGTTTCTTTGCGTCCCCGATGACGTATGCGGAGTCGGGCAGCGTCGCGAGCACCCCGTCGCAGTGGAAATCCACCACGAGGGCCTCGCTGTGGAGGGCTAGGGCGTGGCTTTCCTGATCCTTTGATAGTTTCATGGCGATCTCCCTAATTGTTGTTCACTCTACATATAACTGTCCATCTCCGTTAGTTGACGGTCTTCCCCGTTCTTCCTATGGCTCGTGAGACGGGTAGCATAAGCAACGAGAGCACTGCCAGCGCCAGGTATAACGCTGTGGGCTGGATGGCCTCGGCGAAGGCTTCCCCCGCTACGGGTCCGAGGCACATGCCGAGCCCGTAGATGGCTTCGTGTGTGCCGAGGGCGGCGCCGAGAGCGTCGGGACGTGTCCCATTGGCGACGCAGTCGAGTATGACCGGCGTTATTATCCCCCCTGCGAAGCCCAAGAGGATCATGGGGATAAGGAAGCTTACCGCCTCATGTGAAAACGCAACCAGCAGGAGAGCCGTGAACAGGAGAGCCGAGGAAAGAGCCAGGGACTTCTTCACCCCCCAACCGACGAACCTCTCAGCGAACAGGAAGCCCAGCCCCCTGAACCCGTTTGAGACGGTGATGAGCAATCCCACCATGGCGGTCGCGATCCCCAGCGCCTTCATGTGGCCCGGCAGTATCGCCATGTATATCCCGAGGATGAGGGCGTAGGGTATCAAGGCCGCGTACACGTAGGACAGGTCCTTCAGTGCTTGAAGGCTGACCCTCATGTCGCTTCTCCCTTTTCTTCTCTCATATCTGGGGCTGATAATTGCGTATATTATGACGAAGCTCACCAAGTTGATCGCCGACGCCGTCACGAAGAGGAAGGGAAACCCGAGGGCCTCTGATATTATGCCTCCCAGGAAGGGGCCAACAACGAACGCGATCATCCACGAGAGATTGTAGCGCGCCATGGATCTGGTGAGCCGCTCTGGCGGGGAGGCGTCGGCGATGATGGTGCTGGTTGCCACCCAGAACGCCGCCGACACTCCACCCAGTACTCCCCGGACCAGCGTTATCTCCGTCGCGCCCTTGGTCTGCAAGAACAACAGTATGGCGGCGACCCCTAGGATACAGGAAACGGAGTAGAACCGGGCTCTATCTAACCGGTTCAGGAGGAAACCAGTCACCAGCGTCGACGCCGTGTAGACGGCGTTACCGACTCCGCCGATGATACCGAGGTCGTAGTACGAGGCTCCCAGCCCCTCGGCGTAGACCGGGAGGAGATAGATTATGGTTCCGAAGGCGAGGGAGGAGAGGAAGTTTGTCAGGTACAGCGAATGTAGCAGCTTATCTCCTGGGCTCTCCATGCCATCGACCGTGACTCTGTTTCCCTAAATATCTTGTTATAAGAAAGAAGGGGTCATTTGCTCCGTCTGAGCTTTCTGGTTGCTTTGGCGTCTACCTCCATGGTCTCCGTGTCTATCTCGACACCGTAGACCTCCCGGGCGACCTCGGGCGTCACGTACTCGTTCACCACGTCACGGAGCACCAGCATCGGGTCCCTCTCCACGGGGTCTCCCCAGCCGCCTCCTCCACCGGTGATGAGGCTCACCATGTCGCCTTTCCTCACCTTCATGGCCGCCACCTTCATGACCCTGAGCGGCTCCTCGCCCTGCCTGTAGACTATGGCGTAGTTGGGGGTGCCTTTCATGCCTCCGTCCACGCCCCAGCAGGGATACTTGGATCTCCCCGCTGAGACCGTGAAGCTCGCCTCGCTGCAGAGGAGCCTGTAGTTCCTCACGGCGCCGAAGCCGCCTCTATATGCGCCGTGCCCGGTCCCGTCCCCGGTGTTCAACGCGTAGCGCTCCACCAGTATGGGCGTCCTTCGCTCATAGACCTCGCTGGACGCGATGTACGTCTCGCCGTCGCCGCACGCCACCAGGGCGCTCTCCCCGTCCATGTCGACGCCAGCCCCCCATCCCCCCGGCTGGGGCTCGACTATGGCGAAGGGCGCCCCGGTCCTGTCGTCCACGCCGCCGAGGATGGTGGCCTCAATGGACAGGAAGTGGCCAGCGGACAGCCTCTCCGGGGCCGCCTCGGCGAGGGCCTTCCAGACTATGTCCGCGGCGTGGGACATCCCCTCCCAGAATGTGCTGGTGGGCGCCGGCCTAACGGGGTTGAAGACGGTCCCCTCGGGGGCGTTTATCTTGAGGGGCGCGAAGAACCCGCCGTTGGGGTGGGTGTAGGGGTCGATCATGGCCATGTAGGTCTCCCTGACGCCGGAGACGGTGCTGGGGTACGCCGAGTTGATGGACCCGGCGGCCTGCTTGCCGCTCCCGGTGAAGTCGACCAGGAACTCGTCGTCCGTGATCTTGACCTCCACCTTCACAGGGATGGGGTCGTCCGTTATGCCATCGTCGTCGATCCAGTCCTCGGCCTTGAACGTCCCCTTGGGCAGGTCCTTCATCTTGAGCCTGGCGTACTTCTCCCCGTCTTCCAGCAGCTTGTCCATGGCGTAGAGCACCGTGTCTATGCCGTACTTGTCCACGAGCCAGTTCACCCGTCTGCCGGCGACCTTCATGGAGGCCACCTGGGCGTACATGTCCCCCAGGACGAAGTCGGGCAGCCGGGAGTTGTACCTGATCATCTCCACCATGCTCCTGTTGGGCTCCCCGCCCATGTAGAGCTTCACGCACGGGAACTGGATGCCCTCCTGGTATATCTCTGTGGAGTCTGAGGTCCAGCTCCCGAAGTGCATTCCCCCCACCTCGCTCCAGTGGCCCTTGGCCACCGCGAACCCCAGCCTCCGGCCGCCGTTGAAGACCGGCATTATCAGGGTGACGTCGTTGAGGTGGGTCCCAGACTGGTACGGCACGTTGCTGACGAAGACGTCCCCCTCATGGATGTCGTCTCCCCACATCTCCACAACCTCCCCGGCGGCGAAGTCAAGGACGCCGGTGAACCCGGGTATCCCGGGAGCCTGGGTCACGAGGTTCTCGCCGTCGCCGTCTATGATACCCACCGCGTAGTCCAGGACCTCGTATATGACGGGGCTCTTAGCTGTCCGGCCCCATGAGTGGAACATCTCCTCCGAGGCCACTATGAGCCCGTTCTTGATGATCTCCAGGGTGAACGGTGAAGTGCTGTTTACGGTCATTCTGCCACCCCCTTGATGACGGTGTTACCAAACTTGTCCACGGATGCTTCCTGCCCGTTGAGCACTATTATCGTGGCCGTCGGGTCCTCAAGGATGGCTGGGCCGTCGAGGCTGAACCCAACGT
>CAZEMD010000032.1:0-11537 GCA_964513225.1 uncultured Candidatus Bathyarchaeia archaeon
GGCTCACCGCCAGGGAGGCCGCGTTCCGCGCCATGAAGGACATCCACGCCCTCAAAAGCTTCGGCGGCATGAACTGCCTCGTCCTCGACAAGGAGGGGAACACCGTGAGCGCCACCACCCGCGTGGAACGGGAGAGCGTCCACTGGTACATGGCCCCGTCCATGAAGGAGCCCGAGCCCCGCAAAGGCATCAACGTCAAGCCGTAGGCGATGGCGATGACGACTCCCTACGACTTCAGACGCATAACCCCCGGCGTCTACGGCAACCGGAGACATGTAGAGGGGGAGGTGGTCGCCATCCTCCACGTCAGCTTCCAGGACCGCGGCCTCAGGCTCATCGAGACCAAGAGCCGCGCCGTCAGGCTCCACGAGATACACGAGCTCATGATAACCGACGAGGACGCGGCGCCGGGCGGAGGAGCAGACAGGGTCCGCGCCGTGGCGTTCTTCGAGGTCACCGCGCCCGGCCTCATCGTAGCAGGCGACAGGGTGACCGTAGGCACCAAAAGGCTCGGCACCCTGGCCGGCTACGACGAGACCCACATGCCCAACCACATGAACGTGGTGGTGAAGGCGCCGACGCTCGACGAGCCCAGGATCAAGGTCGGGGACAGGGTCCGGTTCAAGGCCGCCTAGCCCTTGTCCGGGCCCCCCAGCCCGTATACGCCCTCCACTTCCTCGGTCGCCCCGCAGCCGCCGAAGCACATCCTGAGGCTGCTGGGGAGCGCCGTGAACCCGTTACGCTCCAGCACAGCGACGCTGGACCCGTTGCCCTCGGGGCACCCAACCCAGACGGCTTCACCGACCCGCGCGTTCATAACGGACCGCAGCAGAGCCTCAGCTGCCTCCATGTGCCCCGGGCGGCATACCCAGGGACCCACCTTGACGCTGTCCGAGCCGTCCTTGGCCATGATGTACCCCGTGAGCGTGCCTCCCTCCCATGAAGCGAAGCAGAGGCCGGGGAACGCGTCGTAGACCCACCTGAGCAGGCGCCCCCTCCTCCCCCTGAAAAAGGCGTGGTCCAGCTCCTCGACCGCGTCCAGGTCGCCCCCCCGCATAGGCTCAACGCTGGCGACAGGGCCCCGGGAAGCCCTCCCCGTGTACCTGAGGCTCCAGTACTCCTCCCTGAAGCCCAGCCGCCTGTACAGCGGTATGGCCTTCTGGACGGCGTCCAGCCTGATGGACCGGACGCCGCAGCCCAGCAGGTGATCCATGCCCCGTCTCATGAGGGCCTCGCCGACGCCCCTCCCACGAGCCCCCGGGGCCACCACCAGGTTGCCTATCCAGGCCACGTCGCCGTACTCGACGGTGACGACGACGCCCACGTCCACGCCGCCCACCGCGGCCTTGAACATGCCGCCAGGGCTGAAGGCTAGCATGCGCCGGTAGTCTGCCTCGGTGAGGCCCCAGCCCACCGTTTCGATGAGGCCGAGGAAGAATTTCTGGTCGTCCGCTGTCATGGTGTGGAACGTGACCATGCCTGATGTTTGGGTGGACAGAAATTAAAGGCTGTCACCCGATCAGGCGGTAGTATTGACGATCGCCTAACACTGAAAAGAGGCGATGTAGACTAACTCCCAGATTGTGAGGCGGTAGTTAATACTACCTCCTACCTTAAGCACATCTCTGAGAAGAGCCGGTAGTTAATACTACCGCCTTGAATACCTGCCGTAGGGAGCGATCGTTAATACTACCACGTTTACGTGTTGAGGGGCGGTAGTCAATACTACCGGCTCACAAGTATAGGCGATCGTCAATACTACCGGCTTTGCGCCATTAAGACGGTAGTTAATACTACCGCGTAGGAAGTGTGACGAGCTCCCCTCTGAAGACCGCCACATCCGCGCCGTAATGCGAAGCCAGCCTCGCGACGGCGGCGGCAGCCCCCCGGTTCCCAGCCACCACCACGCTGTACTGTATTCTTCTACAGCCTGCCAGCTCCTTAAGCCTCCGCAGGTTCACCCAGAACCTGGGGCTGGGCTTACGTTCCCTGAAGTCGTAGACGACGATCCAGGTGCCCTCCTCGTCCGCGGAGGACTCCTCGTCCAGGATCCGTTGAGCGAGGCTGGTCTGATTCAAGACCCGTCAAGGGGGTAGTATTGACTACCGCCTAAATCCGCTCCGTGAACAAAAAAACCACATCAAGGATACAGCACAGACGCTACCCCTCCATCTCGTCGAGGGCGTAGCCGAGTAGACCCGCGAAGAACCCCTCCTTGAGCGTCTCCCCTCCGCCGACGCCGGGACATCCCTCGTCGACGCCTATGACGTAGACGTCTCCCTGGCGCTCCACGTAGAACGGGTACATGCGGCAGAGGAGGGGCCGCGCCTCGTAGACCCTGCAGCCGTCTTCCCCTAGGAAAACGCATCTCCCGCCCCGCTTCTTGATGACGCCCACGAACCTGCCCTCTTCCGCGGGCGTGTGGAAGCCCTGTTGCCCTGCCTCCTTCAAGCGTCTGATGTCTTTCTCGAGGAGCAGCACCCTGCGGTCCCAGCCCTCGACGTCCATACAGCAGCGCCCGCAGCGCCTGCACGTCCAGCTTAGCCCCGCCGGGTAGTAGAACTCTGTCTCCGCGTCTCTGCGTTTCAGGGTGCCGCGCCGGTGGCTGGGCTCCTCCATCTCTTAGCCTCGGGCCAGCTCGACGGCCTCCTCGGCGAGCACCTGGAGGGGGTCGACGACGGGCACCGTCAGGTCGCCGTCGTGGAGCACGAGGCTTACCTCGGTGCAGCCGCATATGACGGCCTGGGCGCCGGCGTCCATTAGCCTGTGGGCGGCCCCGTGTAGCAGCTTGCCGCCTGTCTCCAGGTCTCCTCGTTTGATGTGCCGGTATATGGCGTCCATGACTTGTCTCTGGGTCTCCTCGGCTGGGGCGACGATCTCTATGCCCTGGTCGCCGTAGCTTTCGTGGTAGAGGCGGCTTGCGAGGGTGCCGTCCGTGGCCAGCAGCCCAGCCTTGTCGACGCCCGGGTGACTACGCCTAGTGTCCTCTGCGCTGAGCCTTATCATATGGAGCACCGGCACCTCCAGGCCCTCCTGGAGCTGTTCGTGGAAGTAGTGGGCGGTGTTGCACGGCATGATTATGAAGTCTGCTCCCGCGCGCTGGAGGTTGAGCCCGGTCTCCAGCATCAAGGGCAGGGGGCTGGGGCCGGTGCCCAGTATGGCGGGGGTGCGGTCGGGTATCTTGGCGTTGCTGTCTATGATGATCCTATAATGGTCCTGGTCCTTCTCGACGGGGGTCGCCCTTATGATCCTCATGTACAGGTCGGCGGTGGCCTCGGGGCCCATGCCGCCCAGGATGCCGATTATCTTCTCGCCCATCGTTCCTCAGAGATACCGGGTAGTACTACGATTTAGGGGTTACCAGAGTCGCCGCCGCCGGGGGTAGGCTTCAGAGGTTCACCGTCTTATAGGGCCCCATGGAGCGGCCCGTCAACACGTCGTATATGTACGCTTGGCCAAGGTTCACCGCCTCGTTCACAGCGAACGCGTTGACGGCCAGGTGCGCCCACTCGAACCTGCTGTCCGGGTCGAAGACGCCCTCCTCGTACGCCTTCACGGCCAGCGTGCTGAGCTGGTTCAGGACCAGGCACCTACCCCGCGTCCAGTGGGCGTCCGTCTCTCCCTTCCTGATCCAGGCGTGGCATCCCCGGAAGTCCACGTCGTCGTCGGGCGGGTCGATCTTGTAGGACGCCACCCCCAAGGCCTTCATACACGTGGTCAGCTCGTTCACTACTCTGGGCTCGTCCTCGGGGCTCCTCAGCACCCTGAGGCTGGTGATGGTGAATATCTGGGGGTGCCAGGCCCTGACGGTGTAGTGAGGCAGCGATGCCTCTCCGAGGCTCGTTAGGCTGTTGAACATCTGTGCGGTGACGTCCATCCATCTGTCCGGCTCGACTGTGTACGTCACCACCGTCCAGTTGTCACCCAGCGTGGTGTCCAGGCTCATGGCTGTACCTAGAGGGATTCAAGTCAAAAGTACTGCGATGCATCTGGCTTCGGGCTGCTAGTATCTTATCTCTTCCCCGTTCTCACCGATGTAGGTCTTGTAGAGTTCTATTGCTTTCCTTGTCACCGGGCCGGCGGCTCCGTCGCCGATGGTCCTCCCGTCCACCTTGGTTATGGGCCTTATCTCTGCGCCTGTGCCGCAGATGAACGCCTCGTCGGCCGTCCACAGGTCCTGCACCGTGACGTCGCGTTCACATGCCTGGACTCCGTTCATGGGGAGGAGGCGCAGCAGCAGGTTCCTGGTCACCCCCTCCAGGGCGCTCGTCGCGTAGGGAGTATAGACGCCGCCGCCTTTTACTATCATGAGGTTGGCGAGGCTGGCCTCGGCCACGTACCCCTTGTGGTCCAGCATTATGGCGTAGTCGGCGCCCGCCACCTGCGCCTCCACCTTGGCCAGCATCAGGTCCAGCCGGCTGTTGGTCTTTATCTGGGCGGGTATGCTGTCCGGCGCGGCCCGGCGGGCGCTGGCCACGACGGCGGTGAGGGGTTCACCCATCCTGCTGCGCCTCTTGGCGATCCTTATCACCACGTTTGGTGTTCCCCCTATCTCGCCGTACCCAACCCAGGGGGCGAGGTGGCAGTCCCTGTAGCCGTTGGCGCGGACGGTGTCGACGACGGCGTCCCTGAGGTCCTTGGGCGTCGACGGTATGGTTATGCCTGCGCCCTTCGCGGAGGCGTATAGCCGCCGTATGTGGGCGTCCAGCTCCAGTATCCTGCCGTCGTAGATCCTTATCCCCTCGTAGACCGCCCAGCCGTGGGTGACGCCCTCGTCGAAGACGCTTATCTTTGCCTGGGCCCTGGGCACCAGTTCTCCGTTTACGTATATCAGAGGTTCACCCAACGTGGGCACTCTCCCATAAGCCTCGGCGACGCTGCATAAGACGTTTAGCCCTCTAGAGCCAGCGTCTGACTCTGCGCTTGTACTCGTGGTAGGCGTCGCCGAACGCCTTGACGCAGCTTTCCTCCTCGTGGGGTATGAAAAGCATCTCCATTAGAGCCACGTACGCCACGGGAAAGACGAAGGTCACGACGGTGCCATGTATCACGGCCGTCCCGAGGAGAACCGAAGCCATCCCGAGGTACATGGGGTGGCGGCTCAACGCGAAGGGCCCCGACGTGATGAGCGTAGACGGCTCAAGGTAAGGCTTCACCGTGGTGACGTGCCTCTTGAACAGGGCGTCGGTCCACAGGTTCATCGCCGCTCCGAACCCTATGAACAGGTACCCGGCGTAGGTTGCTGGGGGGTGCAGCACCTTGGCTATGGGGTAGGCGAAATGCAGCGCTATGCTCAGCGCCAGCAGGGCCACGAAATAGTTGGTGGGCATTATGGCTTGAAGCCGCTCCTTGAACTTGCGGGGTTCACCCAACTCGTCGGCATCCAGTTTTCCTCCCGTAGCCGCTGAGGTGGCTTCCTGTTCAACCGGGTCGTCGTCCTCCGGACTCGGCTGAAGACTCTCGTCGTGCATCTTCTTTCCGCCCTAGACTGAGCATGATCAACTCATATAGCCGTTCTGGATGATCCTGATCACATACTGGAAACGGTGGGCCTGAAAACCGTTGATTGAGGGGGATGGAGCCCAAAACTTCATAAAATCTACGGGTATACCAATTCCTCCATGAGACGCGTCTGGCTTGACCTGTTCACGGTGGTGATGATTCTCGGGGTCGGGGCTACCAGCTTCTTCCTCATGGGCATGCAGACTACGGAGGTGACGCAGGTGAACTCGTACAAGATGGACGACGGCCCCTATGAGGGGGGCAGGCTCGTCGTCGTCGAGTCCCTTTCCTCGGTCCCCAAGGAGATCGACGTCTCCTACTCCGCCAACACGTCGGTCAGCGTCTACGTGATGACGCGGGGCGCGTACAACCGCCTCCCCACCCTGAGGGCCCCGCCCGAGGAATACCTGGTGAAACAGGGGGGAGTCAACAGCACCCTGACCTACGTCACCGCCGAGAGCAACAAGATCCATGTCGTCGCTTTCTACTCCGAAGGCAACTATGTCCTCCATGAACGCCAGGTCAACGCCCGGTACCACAGCGTCGCCGCGTCGGGGAGGGAGACCCTTTGGGCGGTGAACGGGGCTCTAACCGTGGCCGCCTTGGCAGTCTCGGCTTGGAGCCTGTACTCGTCCTTCAAGGGCGGGTGAGGGAGAAGCCGGCTACAGGGGCTGGCCCGTGAACTCTATGTAAGCCTCCACCACCGAGGCGGCCTCCACTATGTCCACGGTGTAGCCGTTTTCCATTAGGTACTCCTCCAGGGACACGGTCACCCTCTCGTATGTGGTTAGGGTGCTTCTGCCGAGTTTGATGGTCTTGGGCTCGTACAATGTAACCGCTCCCTGGCCCGGGGGGACGATGACGGTCTCGGCGCCTTCCTCGGCCGCCGCCAACGCCTTGTAGGGCACGCCCCCGACCTTGCCGACGGAGCCGTCGCTGTTTATGGTGCCGGTGATGTATACGCCTTCATTGACCTCGACTCGCTGTAGGGCGGCGAGGAGCGCCACGGTTATGGCGGCTCCGGCGCTGGGCCCGTCCACGGCGTCCACCGTGACCTCGGACGTGATGGTGAGTATGATGTCCGTGTTGCCGAAGGAGGCGCCTGTGAGCGTCTCGACCACCGCGGCGGCGGTCCTGACGCTGGTCTGGATGTCCATGCCGTTGAGGACCTCGGTGTTGACTAGGACCCTGCCATGCCCCTCCGCCAGCTCGACGTCGGCGCGCAGCACGTGTCCTAGGTAGCTGGTCTGGAAGAGGGTCTGCGTCGTCTGCACCGCCAGTATGGGGATGCTGGCCTCTCCGATGATGCCGGTCGCGTTGCCCCGCGCCTCCGCCGCCGCGGCGTAATGGTTGGCGAGCTCCTTGTAGTATTCGAGCTGGCTGCTGGACATGTTGAGCTGCTGCTCCAGCTGGACCGTCCTCTCGGCCAGCTGGTTGAGGGTGGACACGTACTCGGCCGCCTCGCTGCTCGTCCTCTGGTTCAGGCTGTACATGTAGCCGCACGCCGAGGCCAGGGCTATGTTGATTATGATGCTGAGCGTCAGAAGCCGTCTGCCCCCGCTGCGCTCGGCTTTGACCGTTTCCATGTGTGCCTCCTCTTCCATGGTTCCGCCTCGGAGAAAATCTGTATGACGCCTATTACAGGTTTCTCAAGATTACACCCAAAACAAACCCGAATCAAGGTCCATGGAAGAATGATTGACCGGTTCTTGCCGTGCGTTCAACCCCTGAATATCGACCACGCGTAGATCGAAGGCTCAGCTTCTGGCACATCTTATTACGGAGGCACCTCGACTAACTCTTGATGCATTATGAGCCGCGTCGGCCTGCTTCTGCCCAGCAGCAACACCACCATGGAGCCTGACCTCTACAGGATGGCGCCGAGAGACGTCACCGTCCACACCGCCCGCATGTTCCTCCGCACCGTGACCCCGGAAGGCCTGGAGGAGATGGCGGGCGAAGCCGAGAGGGCGGCGCGGCTACTGAAGACCGCAGGCGTGGACGCGCTCGCCTACGGCTGCACCAGCGGAAGCCTCATCAGGGGCGTAGAGTGGGAGGAAAGCCTCAGGAGGAGGATCGAGGGGGCCGCCGGGGTGCCCGCGGTCACTACAGCGGGCGCCGTCGTGGAGGGTTTGAGGACGTTGGGTGCTGAGAGGGTCTCCGTGTTCACGCCCTATGTGGACGCGGTGAACGCAGTTGAGAGATCCTTCCTGGAGGCTCACGGCTTCAAGGTGGACGCCATCAGGGGCCTCGGGCTCACGGATAACCAGGCAATCGGCAGGGTCCCGGGGGCGCGGCTTGAATCCTTCATAGTCCCCGCCGCCGGCTCCGACGCGGTCTTCGTCAGCTGCACCAACCTCCCCGTCGTCCACCTCATTGAGGGGCTGGAGGAGAGGCACCGTATGCCCTTCGTGACCAGCAACCAGGCCACCATGTGGGCCGCCCTGCGTCTGCTCGGCAAAGGCGGTGTGAAGGGCTATGGCGCTCTTCTCGGAGAGAACGTGTCACCGTGAATCCGCCGAAATCTCTACGCCAGTCACTAGAAACGTTTGATTACCTCCAACCATCTAACTGAACCATGGAAAAGCTACCCGTTCTTCACTCCATCCCGTCGCCCACGAGCCACCTGTGCGGCCTCGCCTGGGTGGACGGCTTCCTCTGGTACAGCGATGGAAAAGAATCCACCCTCTATAAGCTGGACCCCGTGAACGGTGAGACTCTCAACGTGCACAGGATACCCGACGTGAACGCCAGCCTCTCCTACGAAGGTGGCTACCTCTGGCAGGTCACGGGCGAGGGCTGCCTCGCCGGCCCCAAGAACGTGACCAAGATAGACCCCGAGTCAGGTAAGGTCCTTGAGGTCGTGGGGCTCGGCGTGGATAGTATGTACGTCGCGGGCGTCGAGGTCTGCGGCGAAGAGGTATGGCTGGGACTGGAGCAAAAGGGAAGACTCCAGCGGCGGCGGCTCCACACGGGCGAGATACTCCGAGACTTCAAGGCAGAGCCGAGGATAGCCGGTATAACGGCGGTGGACGGCTCATTATTCTACTGCGAGTTCGACCAGCAGCTTCTCGTGGAGGTGGACCCGGGGACGGGCGTGGAGCTGGCCCGGCACCTGCTTGAGGGAAACCCGACGGGGGTCACTTGGGACGGCCGCCACGTCTGGTACAACGATTATTCTGGGAAAAAGATACGGAAGGTAGCGCCGCCGCGCTAGGAGACTAGGCTCCCCGCCCAGGCCATCGCCCGCTCAAGCTCCCCGTCCTTCAAAGGGCCCTCCGTGCCTAGCACTATGAAGCCAGCGGGCTCGCCCACGGGCTCTCCGCCCCTCCTGGCGAGTCTGTCGCCGATGGGCTTCGCTGCGTACCCGAAGATGTTGACCATGAACCTCAGCACGGGGTTGTCGGTGTCCTTCTTGGCTATCCTCGTGTCGAAGGAAGCCACTTTAACCCCTTTCAAACCGCCTGAGGGTATCTTCTTCAGGAAGTCCTTGACGGCGTCTGACGGCCTAAAAGCGCGGGTCGGGGAACCCACTATGAGAAGATCTAGCTCGGAGAGTTCATCGGCTTCGACCTCGCCCGTGCGCTTCACGGCTGCGTCGTCGCCTAACGCTTCCCCGATGGCCTGAGCGACCTTCTCGGTGTTCCCGAAGTATGAGTCATAGACGACTAGAATCTTCATGCCGTGTAGCTGTCAGATGCTTGAAGTTAAAGTCTTTCTCAAATTTGACATGGTGGGCCGGGCAGGACTTGAACCTGCGACCTCCGCCTCGTAAAGGCGGCGTCCTGACCAGGCTGGACGACCGGCCCACACCACCAAGAAGGGGTAAACACGAAACTTAAAACTGTTTCACATCAGCCGTTCAGCAGAGCCTCCATCTCGCGGTGCAGGCTCCACAGCCGCTCTATCGCCGGGTGGTCTCTCCCCATCTTCTCGGCGAAGTCTTCGACGGTGACACTGATGTCCACCTCGCGCCACCCCGCTATGAGCTTGTCCGCGTAGCAAACTATCTTCTCCTCCAGCGTCTCCGGGACGTAGACCCCCTCGGGCAGCCCCAGTTCGCGGGCCTCGTCCTCGGGTATGCCCGCCCCGACGTGCCTGTCCACTATTCGCGCCACCGGCTCCGCTACGCCCAGCTTCCTGACCATCTCCCCGCCTACGGCGGCGTGGTTGGTGCCGTGGGTCTTGCTTCGACCGATGTCGTGCAGTATGGCGCCGATCTCAACGAGCTCCAAGTCCACGTCGTGGCCCTTGTCCTTGAGCCGCAGCGCCATCCTGACGGCGATCTTCGAGACGTTCAGGCAGTGATCTATGACGTGGCTGGGGCAGCCGACCCTGTGAAGAAGGTCGATGGCCTCGTCCCTGCTGGGGACGGTCAGGTCTCCAGCTCCTCCTTGATCTCGGCTATCTTCTTCTCCAGGAACTCGACTACCGGCGTGTTGTCTGCCCTGTGCAGCGGCTGCTCGCAGTAGGGGCAGTGGAACACCGTCTCCATGGCGTCCTCGAAGGTGGTGTTGGGGCACTGGGGGTTCCCGCAGTGGTAGAACTCGTGGTTTAACTCGTATTCGAGCCTTGTCTCCAGCTTCCGGAGTATCTTCTGCTTGGTGCTGTGGACGTACGCCTCGACGAGCTCGGGCTGGAGGCTCCACTGGAATATGAACCACCCCGTCTCCTTGTCCCTGAAACGCCTGTTGGTGACGAGGCTGTGGTTGTAGAACCGGTATAGGAGCTTCCTCACGTTGTTTATCTGTATCTCCGTGGTCTCCGCCAGCTCCTCCACGGTTATGTTCTCCCTCTCGTTGAGAACCTCGATGATCCTCACCCCGTCATCGCCGCCGAGGACCTTCGCTATGTTGAAAAGTGTCTCCTCGTTCACAGTGTAGATGGACGCCATGGCTTCTCCTAACCTATACACTATGCCCTGTCGCGGTGTTTAATCTTTGCTGAGCGTCTCGACGTCCTTCCCGCGGCCCCGGGGCTTGATGCTGAGGCGGGCGTCCTCATAGGTTTTCTCCAGCTCCCCGCCTTCGAACAGCATATGGAGGAAGACCGCTAGGGCGCTCACCTCGCTGTGGGGCTGGCTCGTCACGGAGACGTTCCACGTCGCCAGGTCGTATATCTCGCGGGGCACCTTGGGTCCCCCCACCGCCACTAGCTTGGGCTCTTGGCTCGCCCTGATCTCCTTGATGACCTGCTGCACCGGGAGACCGTACATGGTGAGGTGCACCACCTCGCCGCCCCAAGCCTTGACCGTGGCCCGCCAGTTGTCCGTGTGCCGCACCGTGAACCCGCCGCCCCAGTCCTCCACCAGCTCGGCCACGGTCTCCTCGAGCCTCGGGTCCTTGGCGCCCGAGTATACGGCGGCGTCCGCCCCGAAGGCACGGGCGGCCAGGAGCACGTGGGTGCTCAGACGTTTATCCCTCTGGGGCCGGTGGCCCAGCCGGAGCACGGTGACGGTCATACCGATAAACTTCGCGGCGCCGTCTATTAATCTGCTTGGATGGTGCCATTTTTATTCGCGGGGCCGTAGTTCAGGGGGATAGGTTTGGCTGGAGGCGAAGAGATCCCCGCGATGCCGCTCATGCTCAGGAGGAGGCTGCTCGGATACCTGACCCCCGCGTTCAACCTGCCCCTGTTCGGCTGGAACCTGTACCAGCTGCTCGTCAAGGTGCAGACCGAGGCGGTGGACGTCAACTCGGGGGCTTTCCTGGAGGAGCTTTTGCTCACGCTCAGCTCCCTCTTCCTCGCCGTGTTCATCCCCCGCTATTTCCCGGTCTACAGGAGCGCCTACAGGCTTGAGGACGGGGGGCTGTCCGTTTCCCGTTTCCTCCGGGGGCGGAAGGTGCTGCCCTACGGGGAGATCGACAGGGCCGAGGTCTACCTCAGGCTTGACGAGAAGATCAGCGAAGACGCCAAGAAGTACGCCATGGACGCCTCCACCAACTACAGGAAGTCGGGGTTCAAGTTCAAGGACTGGACGAACGCGGAGGACAAGATAATGAACCTCTTCGTCGGCCTCGACATATACATGATAA
>CAZEMD010000033.1:0-11524 GCA_964513225.1 uncultured Candidatus Bathyarchaeia archaeon
ACTTGACTTTCTGGAGAGCCTTCCTCGTCTCTTCGGGGAAGTCTCTCAGGAGGTTTCCGAGAACTACCTTGGCAATGTACTCCTTGAACCCCGCCTCGTCGTACTTGGCAGAGTAGATGCGTCTGTGTCCTCCCTTCCCGGTCGTCTCCGTGTAGCTAAGCACACCCTCGTCTACCATGGAGTTCAGGAAGTTTATGATGGATGCTCTGCTGATGGTTCTCTTACCCTTGAGATCCTCGTTCACCTGCACCCAGACGTCGCGGCTGCTCGCGCCGTCGCCGTCCAGACGCCAGAGGTACCGGAGGGCTGCCTCTTGGTAGTCCTTCAGCACCATTTCAAGTCCTTCGCTTGACGTGTCAACCGTTAATGGCATTTCGTTGTCACCTGACGGGGCATACGTGAAGGTCCCTCGTATTTAAACCTTCATATGTTTGTTTCTATGCCCTTACCCTAATGTAATATAATCATATAAAACATTTTTTTCACTATTTTTAGCAAATATAACAAAAAAAGCGTTAAATGGTGCATCTGTTTAAAAAATAGCCGTGTTTATGACATTTAACATCTCTTTGGAGACAGGGATCAAGGCTAAAAAATCAGGGCTCAGCCCCGGCAACTATATCAACAAACATTTTTATTCGAAACCGCTCCCTAGCCTACAGAAGTCGTCGGGTCGAAACCGCCTGATTATCGAGGGTCACTTGATTGATCAACGCTGAGCAGATTCTTCTACTCATCTCCTTCACCATCATACTGGCCTACATCGCCGGCATATTCTACAACCGCACCAGGATACCCGACATCATATGGCTTCTGGGTTTCGGCATGCTCATGGGCCCCGTGCTGGGTTTATTCGACGAGTCCCTCTTCGGCGGCATATTCGAGCTAATGCTCCTCGTCGCCGTCACCATGTTCAGCTTCAGCACAGGCATCTCCATCAACGCCCAGGAGCTCCCGGGTAAATCGAGGAAGGCGATGGGGCTGGCCGTTACTAGCTTCTTTTCCATCACGGCGGCAGTCGGCGGTATCCTGCGGCTCGTCGCGCCCGAGACCTTCAGCCTGGTCGAAGCATTCCTGCTGGGGGCCATGGTGGCGGGGATGAGCGGAGTATCGGTGAGCAGCCTGGTGTCGTCCATGAGCGGCGGGTTCAGGGACGTTGGGGACTCCATGACGCTGCTTCAGCTTGAGTCCACCCTGGGTGACCCCATCAGGGTTGTGGCGGTGGTCACCCTCATCGACATGGCCGCTTTGACCGGCGCCGGTCCCAAGACGGCTGCCAAGGACATACTCTTCCTGTTCCTGACGGCCGTCGCCATAGGGGCGAGTGTCGGGCTCATATGGGGTGAGATCCTTTCTAGGCTCAGGGACCGGCCTCTAAACTACATGATGACCATAGCCGCCCTTTTCCCGGTCTATGTTTTCAGCGAGTGGGTGAGCGGGGGAGGAGGGGGCCCCGTCTCCGTGTTCCTCGTGGGGTTCACCGTGGTGAACTTCGGGTTCGTGACCAGGCGCCTGGGGCTGGAGAGGAGAGCCCGGGTTGACAGGAGGAAGCTCAGAGGCTACCACGATGAGCTAACCTTCCTCATCAAGGCCCTGTTCTTCTTTTACCTCGGCCTCGTGGTGACGCCCAGCGTGGAGAGCTTGATGCTTGGGGTCACGGTGTCTGCGGTCATAATCGTCATGCGTTTCGTCACGGCGACTCTGGTGAGAAAGATCCAGGGCTTCGAGGACGGTGAGCTATTCGTCACCCGGCTGATCTATATCCAAGGCGCCGGCACGTTGGTGCTGAGCCAGTTCCCCGTAAAGTACGACGCGGCCGGCCTCTTCTTCTCAAACCCAGAGTTGTTTACCAACATATGCATACCAATCGTCCTCGTCTCCTTGATCTACAACTCAACCGTATCGCCTTTTCTCGCGAGGCATCAGCTGGACTCGATCACCCGCGAGTCGAGGAAGCCTGAGGCCGAAGCATCTGAGGCCGAGGAAGAGAGAGAAGCTGAAAGCTAGGCAAGTACCTGAACAAAGGCTGCAACCGGATTACATATGTTATTGCCTGATCTTTCATGTTGTTCCAGTAAAGATGGGGCTAGTCGAGGTACTTCTTGAACCAGCGCACCATGTGCTCCAGCCGCTCCCTGCGGTGCTTGGGCTTGCCTCCGCGGCTGAGCTCGTGGCTCTCCCCGGGGAACCTTATGAACTCGGTGTCAACGCCCAGCATCTTGAGGGCCGTGAACAGCTGCTCCGCCTGCTCCATGGGGCACCTGTAGTCCTCCTCGCTGTGGATGATCATGGTGGGGGTACTCACGTCGGCGACATGCCTTATGGGGCTCTTCTCCATGAAAACCTCCTCCATCTCCCAAGGGACGCCCCCCAGCTCGGTCTTGCCGAAGGTCCAGCCGATGTCGCTGCAGCCGAAGAACGTCATCCAGTTGGTTATGCTCCGCAGCGTAACCGCCGCGGCGAACCTGTCGGTGTGAGTGATCATCCAGTTGGTCATGACGCCGCCGTAGCTGCCCCCGGTCACCCCGAGCCTGTCGGGGTCCACCCAGGGGTTCCTCTCCATGACCACGTCCACGGCCTTCATGAGGTCGTCGTAGTCCTGCTCGAAGTAGTGGCCCGGAAGCTCTGCTTGGTACTCCTCGCTGTAGCCGCCGCTGCCCCACGGGTTTATGTACATGACGGCCCAGCCTTGGGCGGCGAGCACCTGGAACTCGTGGAGGAAGCTGTTCCCGTAGGCGCCCCTTGGGCCGCCGTGTATGTGGAGTATCAGCGGTTGCTTCCCGGAGGCGTCGAATCCGGGAGGCTTCATGAGCCAGCCCTGCACCGTGTGACCGGCCCCGCTGGTGAACGTGAACTCCTCGTGGGGCATCAACTCCGTCTTCTCGACGTAGCCCTTGTTGAGGTCGGTCACCTGCCTAGATTCGTTACCGTCCCAGCTCCACAGCTCGATGGGCTTTGTGGTGTTTAGAACAGTGTATGCTATCTTACCGCCTTCGGTTACGGTGAAGCTCTCGACGCTGTGGTCTGTGCCTCCCAGCAGCTTCTCCACGTCGCCGCCGTCCCTGTGCACCCTGTATAGGCAGCTGTCGCCTTCGTAGGTGCTAGTAAAGTAGAGGTGTTCGCCGCTCCACGCCGGCATGGTGCCGGGGCTGCTGACCCTGACGTCGCAGCTTAGCTTGGTTCCCAGGTCCTGGTCGAACCCGGAGGTGAGGTTCATAGGCTCCTCGCCGGGGACCAAGGTCCAGACGTCGCTGTTGCTGCCGCTGCCATGGCTGTAGTCGTGGCCCGTGAACGCGATGAGGGCTTCACCCGGGTGGGGGGAGACGCCGCTTATGTTCATCAGCGTCTCGGTGAGCTGGACTGGCTCCCCTCCCTTGGCGTCCACGCTGTATAGGTAGTAGCGGCGCACCTGGTCGGCGTCGGGCTCCAGGTTGCTGACGAAGACGATGCTTTTTCCGTCGCTCATCCACTCCGCGTTCGCCGCGTCGAACTCGCCCTCTGTTACCTGCCTGGGCTTGCCTCCCTTAGCTGGGATGGTGAATACGTGTTTCCGATGGTTCTCATAGAAGCCTCTGCCGTTGAACTTGTAGCTGAGGCGGTCGATGACCTTGACGTCGCTCTCACCCCTGTCAACGCGCTCCACGTCGCTGATGAAGAGTATGCTTTTTCCGTCCGGGCTCCACCTAGGGGCTTCCACGCCCTTCTCCAGGTCCGTGATCTTACTTGCCTCGCCGCCGCCCACGTCGATGACGTATAGCTGCGGCTTCTTCTTTTCCTCACCCTCCTCGGCGGGCGGCCTCGACGTGAAGAGAATCCGTCCCCCGTTTGGGCTCCAACGGGGATTCCCGTCCTTGTGGCGCCCCGCCGTGAACTGCCTGGCCTTGCCGGTCTCCAGGTCGGCGAGCCAGAGGTCGCCCATGTACTCGTCCTCCTCGAAGTCCATCGTCGTGTGGACGAAGACCGCGCTCCCACCGTCGGGGGATATCCGGGGAGACGAGACGGCCCTGATCTTGGCGAGATCCATGATCTCGACGTGCTTCAAATCAGTCAAACTGCATCACGTCAATGAGTTGCCCCACGCGGATAAAAACCCAGCTAGAATACCTTTGATCAGCGTTAGTTAAGCCATCTTATGTGAGCTCGTGGGAAAAAGTGGAGATGCTAGATTCTCCGGTACTTCTCCAGAATCCCGCGGGTCTCGTCCAGGGGCAGCGCGTGCCGCACGTGGCCGTTGAACCCGGTCATGGTCTCTGCCTTGAAGAGGGCGTTCAGTATGGCCTCCTCCGTCGCCTCGACTGTGGCCAGATAGAGAGGGCTCAGGACGCCTTCACGGCTGAGCCGCGTCAGCGCCGGGTCTGATTCGCTAAACTCCGTCATCCCCAGTTTCCCGGTGGTGAAGGCGATGGTGAAGTCGCCGCTGCTGTTGCCACTGTAGGACCCGGTCCTGGCTAGGCCCATGGCGGTCCTCTTCGCCACCTTCCAGAGCTGCCGCGAGTCCAACTCGACGTTGGTGGCTACTATCATCATGATGCTGTTTCCGGGGCCTTTCTCAGGCTTCTCCGGGATCGGTACCTCCTTGCCCACAGGTGCCCCAGCTATCATCAGGTCCTCCTTGCGGCCGCAGTTCAGCTGTACCAGCACGCCCACCTCGGCGTCGCCTACGAGCCTGGACGAGGTTCCTATGCCTCCCTTGAACCCGTAGCCGCTCATGGGGGTGCCTCCGCCGATGTTTCCCTCCTCCACGGCCCCCAAGCCTTTCTTGCTGCGGGCCTCGTCTATGGCCTCGAACACCATCTCCCTGCCCACGTGTCTGCCGTAGTTGTCGGTGAGGTAACCGCCGTTTGTCTCACCAACTATCGTGTTCACACTAAAGGGCTTGAACCCGAAGCCATGCATCCAGTAGTCAACGGACGCGTCCGCCACCTTCCACGTGTTAAGCGTCTCCGTGAGCAGCACAGGCGTCTCTATGTTTCCCTCGAACCCTATCTGGGTGAGCCCCACGGTCTTGCCGTAGCCGTTAAGCACGTCCGCCGCGGCCGTCACCTTCTCCTCGTACAGGTTCCCCTGATGCGGCACTATGGCCGTTACCCCGGTCCTGATGGAGTCGCCTTCGATGAGCGTGGAGTGCCCCACGCCGACCCCCTCCACGTCTGTGATGGCGTTATGCTTCCCCGCGGGGAGCGTGCCCAGCTCCAAGCCAAGCTCCCTAGCCCTGATCCTTGACATGCCTCAATCTACCCAGCTACCGCCCTTAAAGTTTCTGAGAGCCCTTAAATGGCGTGGAGCCGAACCTTGGTTGTGTCGCGGGAGGAGACCAACAGACAGTTCTTCTTAGATCGTTACCGTGTGCTTGGGCACCGCCTCACCGGCGACGAGGAGACGCCCCAGGCCATACGTGTGAATACGCTCAAGACAAGCGACGCCGAGGTAACGGCGACCCTCAGGGGTCTCGGCGTCAGACTCGCCAAGGTGCCATACCTTGACCACGGGTACGTAGCCGAGGAGTCAAGGTTCAGCCTGGGCGCCTCTATAGAGTACCTGCTGGGGCTCTACAGCCTACAGGAGTCAGCCTCCCAGTATGCCGCCCAGACGCTGGCGCCAGAAGCCGGCGACACGGTCCTCGACATGTGCGCGGCGCCAGGCGGCAAGACCACGCAGATCGCCGCCTACATGGGGAACAGGGGGCTGCTGTACGCCGTCGACGCCGACGTTGAGCGTGTCTACGCCCTGGAGAACAACTTGGAGCGCTGCTGCGTCGAGAACAGCCTCGTGTACCACGGCGACGCCACCAGACTGGAGCTGGGAACGGTGTTCAGCAAGGTGCTCCTCGACGCTCCTTGCTCAGGCAACTACGTCACAGACCCGAGCTGGTTCAGGAGGAGAAGCATCGAGGACGTGCATAGGAACGCTGAGACCCAGCGAGCGCTGCTGTCCGTTGCGGTGAGGAACCTGGAGCCCGGGGGAACCCTCCTCTACTCCACCTGCTCGCTTGAACCCGAGGAGAACGAGTTCAACATCGAGTGGCTGATAAGGAACCACGAAGTCACCCTCGAGGAGATAGATGGGCCCGGGGAAAAAGGGCTTACAGAAGTCTTCGGTAGGAGACTCGATGCAGAGGTCTCTAAATGCCACAGGTTCTGGCCGGACACGACGCATACTCAGGGCTTCTTCCTGGCTAAGGTGGTTAAGATTTGAGGCTGCTAAGGAGGTTCCTGGAGCAGGTTGGGTCCAAGATGGACCTTGAGGCGCTCATGATAGACAGCAAGAGGTTCACCCTGAGCCAGGAGCTGGGGCGGCAGCGTTTCAGCAGGGAGAACCTTGTTTACGCCGGGACGTACCTGGGAAGGAACAGGCGGCTCTTCGAACCCGGCAGCCCGCTTCTGCATATGCTGGAGGCCGAGGAAGGCACGAGGAAGGTTCACCTCGACAGAGACGCCGCGTGGCTCTTCGTGTGCGGCAGGGACATATTCGAGGAGAACATCGAGGGCGTCGAGGACGCCCTGGAGCTTGGAGGCTACTACCTGGTGATGTTCGACGGACGATGTATCGGCTATGGGCGTTTCGAGACCTCTGCGGGTATCCATGTCATCCGGAACCTGTTCGATCTAGGCGACTTCCTCAGGAGAGAGGATCGAGGCTAGCCCATGAGACGTGTTTCTTTTAGGCGTCAAACGTCATAGGTGGTAATATCTGATCTCGGGGGCCGGTACCATGTATGGGTGCAAGAGATGGGGTAAGGCGGCTGTTCTGTTTGCGTTCTTGGCGCTCTTGACCCCTCAAGGCGTCCACGCTCAAAGGGATGGTTTGGTGTTGTATGCGGTGACGTGCCCCAGCTGCCCCGGCGTCGGCGAGAGGGTGGCGGTTCTCGAAGAATGCATGCCCGACGGGGCTCTTGTCTATTACGATGTAGCCGAGAAGGTCAACACGGATCGTTTCCAGCGGATCACAGACGCGCTGGGTGAAACCCTATACATGCCTCTATCCGCGGTGTTCAGGAATGGGAGCCTCGTGGCTGTAGCCAGCGGCGACCTCTCCGCCGTGGACTGGCGCAGGGTGTACGAGGAGGAGGGGGACGGCGTCCCCGTGTACGTAGCCGCGTCCAAGGGCCAGATGGAGGTCAAGACCGTGGTCCGTGACAACGAAGAGAGGGAGACGCTTTCTCGGCTGTTCACGGAGCCATACGTCACCGCCATGGAGGCTGACTTCCTTGAGCTGCTCCCCATGGTCGCCGCGGCGGCCGTCGTGGACGCCGTCAACCCGTGCAGCTTCAACGTCTTCGTGGTCCTCCTCTCCCTCGTGTTCTACGACGCGGGCCGAAAGGCTGCCCTGAAGGTGGGTATAGCCTTCTCCTCCGGGCTCTTCACATCCTACTTCCTGCTGGGCCTAGGCTTGTACAGCGTCCTCCCGAGGATATCCGGGATCAAGTACCTGGTTTCGGGTGTCGCCATCGTGTTAGGGGGGCTAAGGATACTCGACGCCTTGGGCGTGGATGTGAAGTATCTCCCAGACGTCCTCGCTGGCAGGGTCTCGGCGCAGATAGAGTCCGTGTCGAGCCCGGGGAAAGGCTACTGGGCAGGCCTGGCCACAGGTATACTGTTGCTGCCTTGCTCCTCAGCGCCTTACTTCATCGTCTTGAACCTGCTATCGGAGAGGGTCTACATGATCACAGGCCTCGCGTTGATAGCCCTGTATAACCTTATCATCGTCGCGCCTTTCGTGGTAACGACGGTTGTGGTTCACGGCTTGATTCGCTCCACCATGGACATCAAGCTCTGGTCCATGGAGAACCGTAGGTTGGTGAACCTCCTCATCGGGGTGACGCTGGTCCTGCTGGGTGTGCTGAACATAACATTCTAAAGAGTTTTCGCCTTGCATATTTCCTTCTTCTCGGCCATTGCACCCAGCTTCAACACTCGGAAAGTATGATGTAATGTATCAGGTTACTATGACACTAATTGGAAAACCGTTTTATCGTTCTCAGCTTAATATGGACCCCATGAACGAACATCCTATGTATGAAGTAATACGGGTCAGACTCTTGGGTAGAAGTACAGAAATCATCAGAACCATGAACATCAAAGGAAACACATCCGTGAACAACTCCACGGACGTACTCGGGTAACCCCAGTGACTAGCCTCATTCGTATGCCAGAGGGCTTCGACAGGGACATCAGGCTTCTCACCACGAGCATGTTCACCCGCCGTATAGTCATGGGGTTCCTCCAGGTGGTGAGGGCCATCTACTTCGCCCTCCTGGGCTACACCGCCGTGGAGATAGGGTTGCTGCTTAGCCTCGCCACCATCGTCAGCGCCGTACACCACATAACCTTCGGCTACCTCTGCGACAAATATGGGCGGAAGCCGTTCCTCGTGCTCGGCACATTCTTCGCCACCATGAGGATGGTGATCTTCGCTTTGAGCACCGATTTCTGGATGCTCGCCTTGGGCCAGGGGCTAGGCGCCATGGGGGAAGGCGCTGGGGCCGGGCAGCCCGTGGTCTCGGGGTACATCACGGACAAAACCGAGGCCACTCAGAGACCCGGTGTCTATAGCGCGATGGCCATCACCAATGGACTGGCGGCGAGCATAGGCTCGATTTTTGGGGGTCTCCCCGTTTACCTCCAGGACCTGTACGGCTTCAACGTGGTGGAGGCTCACCGGCTGATCTGGTGGGCATGCGCCTTGGTCACCGCGCTGTCAATCGTGTTCCTGCTCCCCATACGTGAGCCTAAACGACGGACTAGCCACGGCGGCGAGGCCAGGAAAGGCGGCAAGATAAGGAACTGGGGCGTAATACTCAGGTTCAGCCTGGTTCGGTCCACCAGCGGCCTCGGATGGGGCATGACGGAGAGCCTCATGACCCTCTACATATTCTACAGGTTCGGGGTGGGCAGCGACGCCATCGGCCCCATATACTCGCTGAGCAGGTTCATAAGCATCTTCAGTTACCTCCTCATCCCGCGCCTCGTTGGCAGGTTCGGCGGCATCAACACAATCATAGGTTCACGCATCGCCGCGGCGGGGCTCACCATCGCCTTCGCCCTGGCCAACACGTACCCCGTAGCCATCACGTTGTTCGTTGTGAACAGGATCGTCGTCATGTTCAGCATGCCCATCAGGCAGACCTTCGCGTCCGGGATGGTGGACCCCGATGAGACGGCAACCGCGATAGGTGTGAGCAACTTCGCCAGGATGGGGGTGCGCTCCGTGGCGCCCACGCTGGCCGGCTACATGTTCGAGACCATCAGCCTCTCCATGCCCTTCTTCGTCGGGGCTGCGCTGATGGCCGCGAACGGCGTCCTCTACTGGATGTTCTTCAGGGAGAGAGGCTAGGGACAGAACACGGGTGGACCCTTCTCCCGCTGCTCCTCCAACCAGGCGTCCAGCCCCATCTCCCTGATCCTCTTCATGTTCTCGACGGCCCTCCTGTGGTGATCCATGCCGTCGCCGGCGAAGGCCTCCAGCTTCCCGCACACGAAGTCGCGGCACTGGAAGCAGTAGTCGTGTCCCCTGCTCCGGGCGCAGAGCATCATCCCGCACTCCGGGCTCCAGTGCTTGTCCAGGCTTCCCCTGCAGCCCATGCAGACTATAGCCTCTGGCTTCACGTCCACGCCGCGTTCCTCCTTGAACCAGTCTATGATCTCCTTCAGCTTCTCCTCGTCTCCCTTTCCCGCTAGCATTATGTCGCAGACCGCGCAGTTCAAGCCGCAGACCGATAGGTTCCACCCGCTCTCCATGGGTAGTGTTGGGGGTTTGCGTCAAAAAACGTTAATGGTTGAAACGCGTCTCATATGATGGCGTTGATATCCAAGAGGGACGCCCTGAGGCTAATAGAGGAAAGCAGCAGACGAGACCACATGCTTCTCGTGGGGAGGATAATGGCGGTGCTCGCCGGCGGCCTCGGCGGCAGCAGGGGGCTATGGGAGATGGTCGGCGTACTTCACGACCTGGACTACGACCAGACCACGGAGGACAGGTCGAAGCACGGCGTAATAGCCGCCAACATTCTGCGGGGGAAGCTCCCGGAGGAAGCACTCTACGCCGTGATGAGCCACGACCACCGGGCAGGGTTCACCCCGTTCTCCAAGCTGGACCACAGCCTCGTGTACGCGGACGCGTTGGCGGTTCTGGCCGAGGAGGGCGTCCTCGAGAAGCCTGTGACGGATGAGTCGCTGGAGGCCGCGTTGACGAGGGTCTCTGCTGAGAAGCCGTGGATCAGGGAACTCGTTGAAGGCTACCCTTACAAGGATATGTTCAACACAGCTGTAGTACTGAACATCGTCCTCTAGACGAAGCAACCTTTTAGGCGGATACGGGATATGTCTACCCGGTGATACGTTGTCCAAGCCATTGACCGTCCACGGATACACGGAGAAGCAGCTCATGGAGATGAAGCCCGACGACCTCAGGGCCATATTCCATGAGCGTACCCACCACACCGTGGAGGTTTTGATATACCGCATCCTCAACGGGACGCGGAAGATGCCGGAGGACTTCGGCGTGGTCGCCGAGTACCTCCTCGGCCTGTGGAAGAAGCGTGGCCTGCCCCTCGACCCGCCCGACATACGCTGGTGCATCCGGTACATCGACCTCGCCACCCGGATTAGGAACGGGGAAAAAGTGGAGCTGGAGCCCACGCCCTGGGAGGGCTTCACGGAGGAAGAGGTGGGGACCGTGGAGCGGCTAATCTACGGCAGAAAGAGCATAAGGCAGTTCAAGGACAAGCCTGTGCCAGACGAGTTGATCAGACGCATACTGAAGGCGGGGCTATACGCGCCCCACGGATGCAACGTAGGCTGCACAAGGTTCCTGGTGCTGCGCGACCCGGAGGAGCAGAAGCTGGTGCGCAGCGACATACCCATCGAGAACTGTGTGATGATCGTGGTGCTCCAGGAGCTGAGCATGTACAAGACACTTCGTTTCGACGAGTACGTTCCCCAGAACATGTACTTCGACGCGGGGGCGGCGGCGGACCATATCTGCCTTATGGCCCACGCACTGGGCCTCGGCAGCTGCTGGCTCACTCACGGCGAGGAGACCCAGAAGCGGCTGCGGGAGCACTTCAACCTGTCGCCCACCATGACCAGCAGAAACCACGTAATAGTCGGGTGGCCCGGCGAGGAAACTATAAAGTCCGAGAGGATGAGCCTAGATGAGGCCATCCTAAACTAGATGAGTGAACACGATCCGGGCCCCTATCCCGATGAGTACAAGGCCGCCCATTATCTGCGCCCTTTTTCCGAAAGCCTTACCAGTCCTGTTGCCGACGAGAAGCCCCACGAAGGTGAACACAAGCGTCCCCGCGCCCATGAAGAGGCTGGGCACCAGTATGGGGAGATCCTCCAGCCTGAAGCTGAGGCCCACGGCCAAGGCGTCTATGCTGACGGCAACGGTGAACAACAGGAGACTCACGGTGCCCATTATCTCGCCGGGGTCCACCTCGCCGTCCCCGTCCAGCCCCTCCTTCATCATCCTGCCGCCGACGAAGAAGAGCAGCAGGAAAGCCACCCAGTGGTCGTAGCTG